>CAKSEI010000121.1 GCA_934446285.1 uncultured Eubacteriales bacterium
ATTCTGCGCATTCACATCCCAATTGTCCTGAAACCATTTGACAGCTTCCCATTTGTATTTTTCATTGCCCCACTGCGAGGCGACAAAGTTTTGTTTGTACTGTGCCAGTACTTCTTTCAATCGAAATTGGTCAAACATAATATCCCCCTCTTTATGCCTCTCTCAGGCTTTTATAGATTTCATCCGTAAAGATACCGAGTACCTGCCGCTTGATTTCATCGTTGCTGAGAAGAAGCGAGAAGAAATCCTTGTTCTGCTCCAGTCCCTCTATCAGTGCATCGTCGATATCGTCAAAGTACGAAAACTCAAAGTCTTTGACAGTGTTGTTCCGGGCGCTGGTTTTCAGCTTGTCGGACTTCAGCAGAATATCCCGGATCTGCAGCATCGTCAACGTGCTGTCGCCGATTCCCACTTGCAGTTTCGAAAATTGTCTGCGGTATTTTTCAACAAGAAATTCAATCAGCGCTTTGGCACAGCCTTTTTGCTGAAATAGGGGTACTGTAGCGATATTCTTAATTTCAAGTATTCCAGTCCCTTCATCCGTTACAACACACTCGCATTTCACTCCGACATCATCGAAAACATACATTTTACCTTTATAGAGATAACGGTCAACCATATCTTCCTGCTCATCCGCCAATATGAGCAAATCAAGATATTGTTTTTTTGTTTTCTGTAACTTCTGCAATTCTCATCAATCACACCAGCAAATTCCGATTTGTCAGCCCCATTATATCACACACTCGGCACATTTTCAACTTGCGTATCACAGCAGCAAATACTGAGCAAGATACAAAAGGAATTGTGTTTTGCGCGATGCTGCAAAATGGCGAAAAATCTGTTTGAACAGGATATAAAAGCCTGCATGGACGCCGGAATGACCGGCTTCTTAGCAAAGCAGCTGAACATCGGACAGCTACTCTCAACGTTTTTACAGCAAGTCAGGGGGAGAGAAAAGCATAATGAATGAGCTCGAGCTGTTTTATATCACGATCGGTTCCGCCGCCGAAACTGTGATTGAGCGTTTTTGGGGCAATACGGAAATGACAAGGCGGTTTATTTTGCAGTTTGCCGAAGACGGCAGCTTCGAAAATTTGACAGCAGCACCGGAAGAGAATAAAACGGAGAACGCTTTCCGTGCGGCTCATACGCTTAAAGGCATTTGCCTGAATCTCGGATTTGACAAGCTCTTTGAGAAAGCATCTTTTGTGACCGAACTGCTTCGCAGCGGGGATACTGACAGTGCGAAAAAGATCTTTCACGGGCTTAAAGCGGAATACGTCCGGGTATTCGATGCCATAAGCACTTTACTGAACGGTTGAAAATAAGTATACACAAGAGCTTTTGCCTTAAAACATAAGCGGTGGCTTTTGCGCTGCTTGCCGATGCGGAGGTGCTGACCGATGTCACCTAAAGGGCTCGCCGTTTTGTCGGCATCATCTTCGGAGCGGCAGCTCAACTGCCCGCCTTCCGCAAGGCTGTGTGAAGCCTACGAGGTTATGGTCGGGACTTGCTTCTGTTTCTATGACTGTTCCTTTCTGTTCACATAATTTCTGTAGTATTTCTCCGATATCTTTTCGCAGCTTTCCATATATTTCTTTACGCCTGTATTTCGGGGCAAATGCTATACTGACACCGAAATTTTTATTTAGTATGCCGTACTTTTTATTTCATTTTTTCTCCATCTGTTATTCCTCACCTTCTTTTGGTAATGCGGTCGCCAAACCGCTGCAATTATGTTGGGAGGTTTTTTCAATACTTTCGGGCTTTCCTTTTGCTCGTCCTTTTTATTTTTACTAAAGCTTCTTCCCTCTCCCCCGGTAGAACCGGGGTTATTTTGACTGTAATCAAATATCTGCGACTTACTAAATGCACAGATATTTGCCTTTTTAATGCAATTTTGCTATTTTCCAAGCCGCGTAGTAAGTTTCTCCACGGCTATTCGGAACTTTTCATACGGTGTCAATGTTATCAGTGACGGGTCGCCCTCGCGAATACGCAGTACTCTGCGTATTTCTTTCGGTATCACGACTCTGCCGAGGTCATCTATTCTCCTTACGATTCCTGTCGCTTTCATATTTTTCTCCTTTGATACAATTTCTTGCCTTGATAGTATCCGCGGAAAAAAGAAAAATATTCGTGCGGCGGCACTCGGAACAACGGCGCAAATTCGGGAAAACGCTGCACGCCGTCGGCTTTTTCAAAAACGCCATGCACCGCGATTTTTGTAAAGGTGCGGTTTTTTTATTTTTATATGCTAATCAAGTCTTTACAATACTCGAATTTTGCGAGATAATAATTGTATATACAACGATGTTTATGCAACCAAGAAAAACTGAAAGTATTCATATGGACATAACCGAAAGAAAAATAACAAAAATCGCACGCGAGGCGGAAATATTTGTTCTGCTCTCAATGCGCGGGGAGGGCGTCGGCACGGCGGAGACAGACCTCATTCACGCGCTGCGCCACAGCCCGGGCTGCACGCATGAAAAAGCCCGTACAGAATGCGGGCGCGGCATATAAAAAGGCGGTGGGGGCACTCGGATCCGCAACACTCGATCGTATGAAAAACGCAGTAACATACCGCATATACATCTGCGAGGACGCAAGGGCGGAGCGCTACGAGCACGTCCTTGATGACTACGAAAAAAACGCCGTGTACAGCAGCGTGTGGCAGTCGTCCCTGCCGCCGCTTTACCTTGCCGCGTCAGAAGGTGGTGTTTTTTTATCCTTTGGTTCGGTGCAGAGAATGTCCTCGGCAGCGGATGGAGCGCAGGGTCATCGCCGCCTTCACGACGTTTCTCTCATGCTTTACAAAGCTGACGGTCAAGTCGTCAAAGGTCGCAAAGCTGTTCAATTCGGTTCAAAAAGCCGAAGTGTCGCGGAAACGCATACGACCTCTCATGACAGTACCCTTGCCTCCGGAGAAATAGATAATTCCGCAGCCCGCAGACATTGATATAAGCGGTCATTCGTTCTAATACGGTGACGAGCCGATTTTCCCGGGACTGACCATGACGGCGCAGCCCGGCGATATTATAGGCGTGACGGGACCTGTCGCCTGCGACAAGTCAACATTCGGGCGCGTTTTTCTGCGGGAAGGATCGTATGGCGGCTCTGTTCGATTCGGCGGCAGGACGATAGAAATAAAAGCGGAAGCAGAAAGCGCATAAATCCGCTCAGTCGCTTTTCACAAAAAAGAGACGCGAGTTTTCCCGACAAAGCTCGGCAAAAGCTTTGAATAAGAGACACTTTAGCTTTTCCCGGATTGTTTGTTTTTTTACGCCGCATACATAAAAGAGGAGAAGCCCTTACGCTGAGAGCTTCTCCTTTTTGTTCGCATATATAACTATAAGCCTTTTTTTGTTAAATGCTGTTGCACAGCTCGTGTGCAAGCGTGTCAACAGCCGCCTCCGTCTGCGCATCAGGCGCAGACGTTATCTTTACTGCATTATCGGTAAACTTTATATCCTTGCAGCCGTCGAGCATTGCTTTTATCGTCTTTGCCGCCATAGGTGCCCACGAGCCGTTCTCGATAAGGGCGACGGTTCTGTTCTTAAATCCTCTTTCGACAAGGTGATTTATGTATTCCCTCATGCACGGGAAAACTTCACCGTTGTATGTAACGGAGGCGAGCACCGTCCTGTCATAGCGGAAAGCATCCTCGACCGCCTCGGCAATATCGCATCGTGTCAGGTCGTTTACCGCAGTATTACACCCCATGGCGCGGAGCTTATCCGCAAGCATCAGGGCAGCTCTCTCCGTGCCGCCGTAAACCGAGGCATACGCGATATTCACGCCCTCACTCTCAGGGCGGTAGGACGACCATATGTCGTAAAGATTTATGTAATATTCGAGGTTTTCTTTGAGCACCGGTCCGTGCAGCGGGCAGATAATCTTTATATCAAGACCTGCGGCTTTCTTAAGCAGAGCCTGAACCTGCGCACCGTACTTGCCTACTATGCCGAAGTAATAGCGCCGCGCCTCGCACGCCCAGTCCTCATCCGTATCTGTAGTGCCGAATTTTCCAAATCCGTCAGCCGAGAAGAATATCCCTTCGCGCTCGTCGTATACGGTCATGACCTCGGGCCAATGCACCATCGGAGCGGCAATAAAACGCAGCGTATGGGAGCCCGTGCTCAGAGTGTCGTTATCCTTTACGGTTATACCGCCGTACTCACGCCCGAAAAAGTTTTTCATCATCACAAAAGCCTTTGCCGATGCCACTATCTGCGCCTGAGGGTACTTTTCGCAGAATGCCGCTATACCCGCTGAGTGGTCGGGTTCCATGTGCTCCACAACAAGGTAATCGGGCGTGTCTCCGGAGAGCGCTCCGTCAAGAGCATCAAGCCACTGCCCTGTAAATCTGCCGTCTACAGTGTCTATAACCGTATTCTTCTCATCCTTTATAAGGTAAGAGTTGTACGACATGCCGTGCTCAACCTTATACTGCCCCTCGAAAAGGCGTATATCACGGTCATTTACACCGATATAAAGAATGTCTTCCGTTATTTTCATCTTAAACCTCCGTTATTTTTTTCGACAGTATTATACCACCCTGCGCGCAAAAAGTATACCGCAAAGTCGTTAAAAATACATTATATCCGATTTTTGCCGCTACGCGCGTCAGGGCTGCAGATACGCCTCGACGCGGTTTATCGTAAAGCCCTTTGCGGAGAAGTTATCCTCATACTCCGTGTGGATATTTCCCTCCTCCCACTCGCTTGAGTGCAGGTCATTAGTGATATTTCTCAGATGAAAACCGCTCTCGCGCAACTCCTCAAGGGAGAAATCAAAGAGGGGTCTGTTATCCGTTTTGAAGAATATCTCTCCGTCGGGGGTAAGTATCTTTTTGTAACTCTCGAGGAAGCTTCTGTAAGTCAAGCGGCGTTTCGCGTGCCTTGCCTTCGGCCACGGGTCGGAAAAATTCAGATATATTCTCTTAACCGAATGCGGCGCGAACATATCGGCTATGCCCGCGGCGTTTCCTACCGTGACACGGGCGTTGTGCACTTCCCTCTCACGCAGCTTTTCCGCAGCGAGCAGCGCCACGTCGAAAACACGCTCAAAGCCAATAAAG
>CAKSEI010000122.1 GCA_934446285.1 uncultured Eubacteriales bacterium
TGTCGAGCGTGGTTAATTTTTATATGAACTACATTTTTGTTTTTGAGAACAAGGGAAATCTGCTCTATTCCGCTCTTATGTACTCGGCGAATGTGCTTGTCATTCTTGCGCTGCAGTTTGTGATAATGTACATTCTCGACTCCGTGCTCGGGCTGAGTCATATCTATACGCCCGCCATAGTGCAGACTTCGACCTTCCCGGTAAATTACGTGATACAAAAGCTTGTTGTATACAACAAAAAGGAGCACCGCGAAAAATAATATCAGTCCTTCTTACCGACGCGCCTGTACAGCGGTATTATAACGCAGCCGCATAAGAACGGCGCGAGGGCTGCAAATGATGCGGGCGGATGGCAGAGGAGCAGGGGCGGGACGCAGAGAATTTCGATTACTCCGAATAGCAGGCGCAAAAGCGACACGCGGCGCGCAAATCGCTCGCGCCCCGTCTTATATTCGCGCACGAGTGCGTATTCACCCGCAAAAAAGCCGGTGTACCCGAATTTAATAAGTATTATACCCGCGATAAGGGAAATAAAAGCCGATGTTTTCATAATCTTATTTTACACCATGACGAAAAATTATTCAACCGAAAAGTACGAAACGGTCTTTATTTTTTCGGTGAAGTATGTTAGAATGAGGCAGAAGCAATCAAAGGAGCGGAAAAATGGCGGTAGAAGTCACGAACGGACTCTTTATACTTAATACCGAAAAAACTGCATATGCTTTTGCACTGTATGACGGGAGATTTCCCGTGCATCTGTACTACGGTGCGCGGCGTGACTGCAATGAGCTTGAGATACCGCGCAGATACAATGCGTTCTCTCCGTATTACGCCGAGTACGGCATGGTATTTTCCCCCGACTGCGCCTGCATGGAGATGCCGTTTTTCGGAAACGGAGACTTCAGGACGAGCGCCCTCAAGCTGCGCTGCGCGGAGGGAAACTGCGTTACCGCATTTGAGTATGAGGGATATGAAATAAAGGATGGGACTGTCACGTCCGACGCGCTTCCGAGCGCCGAGGCGGGAGAGGGGACTCAGACGCTGTGCGTGCGTATGCGCGACGTGCATACGGGATGCGTTCTCACGCTTTATTACACTGTTTTTCCGGAGTGCGACGTGATAACGAGGCATTTCCGTCTCGAAAATCACGGAGAAAACGACGTAAAAATCGAGAAAGCCATGTCGGCGACCCTCGACATTGACGAGGGCGACTTTGATTATATAACACTGCGCGGCGCGTATCCGCGCGAGAGATACTATCAGCGTGAGCATGTCGCATACGGTATGCAGAGTGTGTGCTCGCGCCGCGGCTCGTCGAGCCATCAGTTCAATCCTTTTATCGCCGTCTGCGAGCATACGGCGGATGAGGACGACGGACAGGTGTACGGCATGAATCTCGTATGGAGCGGCAGCCACTCAGGCGAGATAGAGAAGGATCAAAACGGCACGGTGCGTATGCAGACGGGGCTGGGCGAAGAGAATTTCGCATATCTTCTGAAGTCGGGCGAGAGCTTTGAAGCGCCCGAGGCGGTGCTTACATTTTCGGAGCACGGGCTTAACGGCATGTCGCGAAATTTTCACCGATTTATACGTGCGCATATTCTGCCGCCCGAGCGCTTTGAGAGCCGCCCCGTCGTGCTCAATACGTGGGAGGCGTCATATTTCGACATAGACGAGGATAATCTCCTGCGATTTGCCGACGCGGCAAAGGAATGCGGTATAGATATGCTTGTCATGGACGACGGGTGGTTCGGACACCGCGACGACGACACCTCAAGTCTCGGCGACTGGTACGTAAACGAAAAGAAGTTTCCCGGTACGCTCGGCTGCCTTATTAAAAAAATCAAGGCAAAGGGTATAAAATTCGGCATATGGATAGAGCCGGAGATGATAAATAAGGACAGTGACCTATACAGGGCGCATCCTGAGTGGGTTCTCGCCGCGCCCGGCAGGGACGTGCTGCTCTCGCGCCATCAGATGACCCTCGATATGTCAAATCCCGAAGTCGTGGACTACCTCATAGGCGCTTTCGACGCGACACTCGGTAATTTGCCGATAGACTACGTAAAGTGGGATTATAACAGAAATATATCAGCAGCCTGCTCTCCGCATCTCGGAAGAGAGAGGCAGGACGAGGTGCTCTACCGCAATATGCTCGGCGTTTACCGCCTCTTCAGGTGGTTTAACGGGCGTTTCCCCGGGGTGATGATAGAGAATTGCTCGGGCGGAGGCGGAAGATTTGACCTTGGCATGATGAAGTATTCGACTCAGATATGGTGCTCCGACCAAACCGAGCCGGGATTGAGAATTCCAATCCAGCACGGCACGACCTACGCTTATCCGCCGTCAGTCATCAGCTGCCATGTGTCGAATGCAAACAATCTGACGGGTGACTTGCGCTATCTTGATTTCGCTTTTGTCACGGCGCTCGGCGGACCTCTCGGCTACGAGCTTTTCTTGCCCGATATGCCGCGTGAGGTCAAGGATAAGATAACGGAGCAGATAAAAGAATACCGTAAATGGGAGCACACCGTACTTGACGGCGACTTTTACAGAGTGCATAATCCACGGACCTGCCCCTACTACTCATACTATTATGTCTCGCGGGACGGCGGACACATCCTCGCCGCTTTTCTGCAGGAAAAGGGCGAAGAGTCACATGAAGTCACGTTGTGCATAAAAAATGCCGACAGTGACAGAGCGTATATAAGCGAGAGCGACGGAAGAGAATATACGGGGGAAGAGCTTTCGCGCGGTATCACGCTTACGACCTCGCGCGAGGGTCATTTTGCACGGGTATTCAGTCTGTACCGTAAATAATGTTGTCACGCGCACCCGATACCGGTGCGGACAAATATAAATAATGGAGAAACGAAATGGTAGAAAAGCTGTCTATTTTACGCAACGTAAAACAACTCATGGATATCTACGGAATAAAGGGCGAGATAATAGTGTGCTTAAGAAATGACTCGGGTCATATCAACGACACCTATTATGTGGTAATAGTCACTCCGCAGGGTCTGAGACGCGACTATACTTTCCAGCGGGTAAACTCAAATGTGTTTACCAACCCCATGCAGATAATGCACAATGTCGCTGCCGTAAGCGACCATCTGACTAAAAAATACGGTCCTTTCAGCAAGGAGAAGAGCGAGGTCATGTCCTACCTAACCAACCTCGAGGGCAAGAATTATACCGTGCTCGATGACGGAGGATTTTGGCGCATAGCGGAGTTTGTCATAGGCGTTGCATACGACCAGATAGACGACCCGCAGATATTGAGGGATACGGGTTATATGTTCGGGCATTTTCAGAATATGCTCTCCGATCTTGACACATCGAAGCTTGAGTATACCATACCGGACTTCCACAATACGAAAAAGAGAATAGACGCGCTTGCAAAGAAAGCGGCGGAAGACCCCCTCGGCAGATGCGACAGGGTGAAAAAAGAGCTTGATTTCTTTTTCGGTCATCGCGATATAGCTGACAAGCTCGTCGATAAGCAGCTCTCGGGTGAGCAGCCCCTGCGCGTCACTCATAACGACACGAAGTACAACAATATGCTTGTCGACGCGTTATCAAAAAGACCGATATGCGTAATAGACCTTGATACCATAATGCCGGGACTTTCCGCGCACGACTACGGTGACGCGATACGCTGTGCTGCGAACAAAAGCACGGAGGATGAGGTTGACCTCTCAAAGGTCGGACTTGACACGACATATTTTGAGAAATTCACAGAGGGCTTTGTCACGGAGGCAAAGAACTTCCTTACACCAGCCGAAGCCGATTCGCTCGCTCTGGGCGCGCTGACGATAACTTATGAGCTTGCCTCCCGTTTCCTGCTCGACTATATAGACGGAGACAATTACTTTAAGATAGCGCGGCGCAACCACAACCTCGAACGTGCGCGCTGTCAGATACGCCTCGCCGAGGACATGCTCGCAAGGTATGACTATATGTGCAATACGGTTGCGCGTTACTATCAATAAAAAAATCTCGGACAGCCTATGGCTGTCCGAGATTTTTTGCAGGGGCACGGTAAATGTCGCTTTTCACGAAAAGCGGCAATAGCAGTTCGAAAAAATTCAAGGAGAAAACTTTTTCGAGATGGGTTTTCCTCTTTTACGCCTACAGCGTAAAAGACTTCAAATAAAGGGAATAAGAGAAATTATTTCTTATACAAAAGTTTTTTGCCGGTTTTTTTTACAAAAAACTCGAACAATCGTGACGACAGACTTTATTTTCCCGCAAGTATAATGGCGCGCACAGCCGCCGCTCTGTCGGCAGCTCCGAATACCGCGCTGCCCGCGACTATAACGTCACAGCCCGCTTTTGCTATCATTCCGGCATTTTCCGTGTTTATTCCGCCGTCAGCTTCTATTAAAAAGTCAAGTCCGTCCGCGCGTCGCATTTCGTCTACGGCCCGTATGGAGTCTACGGTATGTGGTATGAGAGATTGACCGCCGAAGCCCGGCTCTACGGTCATGACGAGCACCATGTCGCACAGGGGCAGAAGTCCGCGGATGCTCTCGGGAGAGGTAGCGGGCTTTATGGCTACGGCGGCTTTTACTCCCGCCGCCTTTATTTTTTCAAGTGTGGCTGCGGGGTCGGAGCACGCTTCATAGTGAACGGTAATTATGTCCGCTCCGCTCTTTACGAAGCTGCCTATGTACCGCTCAGGCTCTTCTATCATCAGGTGAACGTCAAACACGGCGTCGGTGTGAGGGCGTATGCTCGATATAACGCACGGTCCTATCGTTATATTGGGAACGAAAGCGCCGTCCATTACGTCGATATGAATATATTGCGCGCCCGCCTTGACTACGCTTTTGATTTCATTTTCAAGTTTTGCGAAATCCGCGGAGAGAATTGACGGAGATACGATTGCCATTTTGTTTTTTCCTTTGTCATTTATAAAAAATCTTGATTTTTCACTCATCTCCCGTCTGTGTCAGCGGCGCACGGCGGGACATAGAATGGTATAGAC
>CAKSEI010000123.1 GCA_934446285.1 uncultured Eubacteriales bacterium
GTGGTATATAAACCGCAGACCGTGTTGGATTTTTTCGATTTATTTCAGAAAAGACAGTATCTTCTTTTTAACGGCGTTAAGAGCATCGGGCAGGGACAGCTCCTCGTCCGACTCTTTGTCCTTTTTGCGCTCGGCTGCCGCCTTTTTGAGTGCGTTAACCTTTTCGGAAACCTCTGAGAGCCTTTTCTCTGCTGCCTCGTTTACCGCCTCGCGAATTCCGCCGCTCTGCGTCGTCCTTGCGTATATCGCATCTATTTCGTCACGCATGGACTCAAGGGCTGCTGTTTTCTTGCACAGTTCCTCAGTGAGCGCGTTTATTCTCTCCGTGCATTCGCCGAGAGCTTTGTCACTTTGTCGCACAAGCTCGGAGAGCTGTGTGTTTTCGTCGCGCTGTTCCTTTAAACTCTTTTCGCTCTGCGCAAGGCGCTCTTCAAGCTCTTTTATTCTTTTGTCGCTGTCGAGCGAAACGGTATATATGTAGTCGTTTACATCCTTTCGGCTGTAACCGAAAAGTGACTTTCCGAAAAGCTTCGATTTGCCTTTTGACGGTTTCGTTTTATCGGGCATCTTCCTTTAATATCCTTTCGACGAGTTCGAGGTCTTCCTTGGTATTTACTCCGCATATCTCGTTTTTTCCGATTGTTGATATTGCGTCGACCTTTTTGCCGTGGGCGATGAGCATTTTCGGTACGTCGGTCAGGTAATATTCGCCTTTGCTGTTGTCATTTTTCAGCTCTCCGAGCATTTCGCACAGCGTTTTGCAGTCAAAAATCATTACTCCCGTATTCTTCTCGGGGACAAGGCGCTGCTCGGGTGAGCATTCCTTTGCCTCTACGATTCCGACGACCTTTCCGTTCTCACGGATTATTCTGCCGTATGCGTCGTCCTCGCCCGTTTCACAGGCGAGAATGGTGCAGGTGTTGCCGCTCTTCTCGTGAAATTCACGCATTTTCTTTAATGTTGCCTTTGTTATAAGGGGGGCGTCTCCACAGAGGACTATAACATTTCCGTCGTATTTATCAAGTCCTGCTGCCTTTATCGCGCACTTGACGGCGTGGCCCGTGCCGAGCTGCTGCTCCTGATATGCGTAGGTATAGCCGGGGAAACTCTTCATGACTTCCTCTTTCATAAATCCGACGACTATTGTTATATCGTCTCTGTCTATACCGTCGAGCTTGTCTATAACGTGTCCGAGAAGGGGTTTTCCGTTCGCTTCGCGCAGAACCTTAGGCATGGGGCAGGAGGGGTCTTGAATTCTCGTTCCTTTACCGCCCGCTAAAACTATTGCTTTCATAATTTCTCCTTGCTCTGTAGAACTGTCCTTAATCTTGAGCGTACTAAAATATTATATCATGAACGGCAGGTTTTGTAAATAGCTGAACGGTCGATTGTTTTAATATTTTTTTTGCAATAACTATTGATTTATAATAAGCTCTATGATAAAATGCAATAAACTTACAAAACGAGGTTTGCCGAAATATGAGAGAAATTGACAGAATAGGAACGGAGTATATCGTCGCGCTGACCGAAAAGGGCTTTGACGCGGACGGATTTATCGCAGCTGCTCTCTCCGACAGAGATATAGAGGGTATGCCCGTCTCAACGGCGCTCGTACTGACGCATGACGGACTTGCCGTTATTTCCGGCACGATTACCGCGAGAGTGCCCGCATCACGGCACGCGATAAGTGCGGACGGGAGGAGCGAATTCCGTCAGACGTATTATGCCTTTTACGCGACGGAGGATTTCGACTCTCTTATCGTAGATGAACTGATATCGGGTGTGCGCCTTGTCGGAAAAAAAGACGATAAATATACTCTCATATGCTGCGGTTCTTTTACGGCAAAGGATTCGCTCGTGACTCTCGCAAGAATTTATACCGCGGTAGTAGAGGGCAGGGAGCTGCCGCCCGCTGAGGAGCGCGACAGCAAATATTGCCCGAAATGCGGCAGACGATATGCGGACGTCGACAGAAAGATTTGTCCGCACTGCATGGATAAATCCGCTCTCGTGCATAAGATGTGGTTTTTCTTAAGAAAATACAAGGTGCACGTGGCGCTTATCCTGCTCACCCTCGTTTCTTCCGGTGCGCTGAGCATTTTCGCACCGTATATTTCATCCGGCTTTTACTATGATGAAGTGCTCACGGCGGGCGGACGTTTCTATGGGCAGTTACTCTTTGTCATATCGATAATTCTCGGTACGCGGCTGCTTACCCTTGCTGTAAATATAGTCAACGGTATTATCACTGCGCGCGTCTCAAATAAGCTCGTATGCGACCTGCGCAAGGTTATCTTCTCATCGATAGAGCGTTTGTCGGTCAGCTTCTTTTCTTCGCGTCAGACGGGCGGGCTTATGAGTCAGGTCGATAACGACTCGGAGGCTATATATTGGCTTTTCTGCGACGGGTTGCCGTATTATTTGATTAATTTGATACAGGTCGTCTCAGTTTTTATTATAATGCTCTTTATGAAGGCACAGTTAGCGCTCGTGTCGGTAATAACCGCACCGCTTGCGATATTCATATACATCCGTCTCTATAAGCACTCAAGAAAGCTGCACGCGCGGCGCTGGATAAAACGGCGCAGGATGAACGGCATCCTCTCTGATGCACTCTCGGGTGTGAGAGTCGTAAAGGCTTTCGCGAAGGAGGGCGATGAAGTGAAACGCTTCGGTCGGGCGAATACCGAGAGAATGCTCGCCGATAGGGAAAGTTCTCTCTACAATTCAACCGCCTTTCCCTTTGCAAATCTGCTGCTGCAGATGAGTACATTCCTCGTCTGGGGCTTCGGCGGATGGATGGTGATAAACTCCTCGGACGCTATGAGCTACGGTATGCTGCTGACATTTATTTCTTATGTCGGCATGCTGACATCCCCTCTCTTTACTCTCGCCGATATGACATTTGAGCTGTCAAACAGCATGAATTCAATTCAGCGCATGTCCGAGATAATCGACGCTACCCCCGACGTTTACGAGACGCCGCACCCGACTCATATCGGCAGCGGCGCAGGCTCTATAGAATTTCGCGACGTCAGCTTCTCCTACGTGAAAAACCGCACGGTTCTTGATCACATGTCATTTTTCGTACCCGCCTCGGGCAGAGTCGGTATAGTAGGGCATACGGGCGCGGGAAAAAGCACCGTGGCGAACCTCATTCTGCGTCTCTATGATGCGGATGAGGGGGAAGTGCTCATTGACGGAATAAACGTAAAGGACCTTTCATTTGAGGACATAAGGAAGAAGATAGCTATCGTCTCACAGGAGATATACCTCTTCTACGGTACTGTTTTCGACAATATCAGATACGCGCGTCCCGACGCGACATACGATGAGGTTATAGCCGCGTCAAAGACGGCGGGAGCGCACGATTTCATAATGAAACTCGACGACGGGTACGATACCATGCTCGGATTCGGACACCGCGACCTCTCGGGAGGGGAGCGGCAGCGCGTATCTATCGCGCGGGCGCTCTTGCACGATCCGGGAATACTTATCCTCGATGAGGCGACCTCGGCAATGGATACACAGACGGAGATGAAGATACAGTCGGCTATCGACAAACTCTCGCGCGGACGCACGACGGTGACTATCGCTCACAGACTGTCCACTCTGCGCGGCTCTGACGAGCTCTACGTCGTAGACAACGGAAAGATAACCGAGCACGGCACGCACGAGGAGCTGTTAGCCCTTGACGGTACATACAAAAAGCTGTATACTCTGCAAGCCGAGGCTCAGAAAAATATCGTATTGGAGGACTGAAATATGGATATCGCAAAAAAGCTTGCCGACGTCGTGGATATGGTTTACCTCTCGCGGGACAATGCGGCTTTCTCGCGTGAAAACGGCTTTCTCACCCTTGAGACGAACGGAGAGCGCTATCCTCATGTGCAGCTGCACAGGGCTTTTCCCTTTGAGCTTGAGTACAGCTACGTATCCGTGCTCGACGACGAGAGACAGGAGATAGGACTTATACTTGATATAGAAAAGGATTTTGACGAGCCAACGCGAACTCTTTTGCACGAGGAGCTGTCAAAAAAATATTTCTGCCCGAAAATAGAGCGAATAACAGCTATGAAGGATAACTACGGTTTCATTCAGATAGAGGCGGATACCGACATCGGGCATCTGTCATTCGGTGTGAGAGATATATACAGAAATCTTATCAAGGCGGGCGGCGGCAGAGTTTACATAGTCGATGTCGACGGAAACAGATACGAAATCCCCGACAGCACAAAGCTCGACCGTGCGAGCGCCAAGAAACTTGAATTATACCTGTGAGGACGCGAAATGACGCATAGCGAAAAGCTTGTTTCCGAACTCGAAAAAAAAGGCGCCGGGGTAAAGGACGGTTATCTTACCGCCTTTGCATACAATCTGCACGGTGATGAAAAGCTCGTCAGAATTGACGGTACGGGCGTGATTTATCGCGACAGACTGTGTCTCTATGAGGACGGAAAGGAAATAAAAACACTTATGCTCTCCGACACGGAGGAGCTTAAGATAATAAACTCGGTCGGCGCGTACAAGGTCGTATGTGAGCACACGGACGGAGCACTTGAGCTGCTCTTTCAGGGTGACATGAGAACGCACAGAGAGGCTTCATGCGCCGTCGGATATATAAACGGCATAAAGCGCGACCCCGACTCGGCTCTGAAGCGTGAGCTTGTATTTATCTGCCCGAAATGCGGAAAGACGCTGCGCACGGAGGGGGAGGTATGCCTTAAATGCGTCGACAAGTCAAAGACATTCCGACGTCTCTGGCAGGTGACAAAGGGGGACAGAGGACGCATGGCGGCAAGCCTGCTGCTCTTCTTCGGCGTAACGGCAATAAGCCTTCTCTCTCCGTATATACAGAGAATTTTTGTCGACGACTATATACTCGCAGATGAAAAGCCGCAGCTTTACGCCTTTGCCGCCGTGGTCGGACTTATGTTCGGCGTCACTGTCATATCC
>CAKSEI010000124.1 GCA_934446285.1 uncultured Eubacteriales bacterium
CATCTCGGAGACGTAAGGTACGACGGCGATACCATGCTCGGTACATCGGTCATATATTTCCTCGGCGTGGCTGATATCCTTGTCACTCAGCGCGTCGATTATCCGAGTTTCGAGAATGCCTCGGTATTCATCGGCTTTATATTCCTTTGAGTATAGCTTCTCTATGTCCGTTTCTTCGTTTAGGAGTTTTATCGCGTTGTGCGCGGCGGGATTTGTACACTCCGAAAACCATATCCATTTTACCGTTTCGTTTCTGTCCATTTTTTCATTTCCCACATAAGAACGGATGCGGCGACTGCCGCGTTGAGCGACTCCGACTGCTCCGATATCGGAATTATCACCTGTCCGTCGCAGGCAGCGACGGTCTCAGAGCGCAGCCCGCTGCCCTCATTGCCGATGACAAAGCATGTTTTCTCCGACACTTCAATCTCATTTAAGGGACGCGAGCCGTCCGAGAGCGCAGCGGCAAAAAGATTATATCCGTTATTTCGCAGTTTGTCAATCACCCCGAGCGTATTTTTTTCACACGAGAACGGCTGACGGAAGAGCGCTCCCATCGCCGCGCGGCACACCTTCGGTGACCACGGGTCGGCACAGTCGGAGGAAAAAAACACCTCTCCTATGCCGAATGCAAGTGCGGAGCGCAGTATCGTGCCGACGTTGCCGGGGTCGCGCACGCTCTCTATTATTATCCTGCTGCCTGTTGCGGGAGCCTTTTTTATCGGTATTTCGGCAACAGAGAATATGCCCTGCGGCGCGCTCTCGTCCGTTATTTTTGCATAAACCTCGTCGGTGACAAGATATGCCGTATCAATGTCTGCGCACTCGGGATAAGAGGCAAGAGCCTTTTCCGTTACGAATACTTCCTTTATGTTTACAGCGGCATCAAGAGCCTCGCGAAAGAGCTTTATCCCCTCAAAAAAGAATAATCCGTATTGCTCGCGGTATTTTCTTTTTGACAGGCTGCACGCGCGTATTATGTGCGGATTGCTTTTTGAAGTTATTGTTTTCATTTCATTTATAAGAAAAACCCGGAATGAAATTCCGGGTTCTCGAGCTTTTTTATTTAAGCGCCGCCTTTGCTTTCTCGGCGAGGGCTGCGAAAGCCTCCTTGTCGGAAACTGCAATCTCGGAGAGCATCTTTCTGTTAAGGTCGATGCCTGCTTTCTTGAGTCCGTTCATGAACGTGGAGTAGTTCATGCCGCATACCTTCGCCTGGGCGGATATACGGGTAATCCAAAGGGAGCGGAAGTCGCGCTTTCTCTGCTTTCTGCCGATATAAGCGTAGTTGCCGCTCTTCATTACAGCCTGCTTAGCCATCTTGAAGTGTTTGCTCTTAGAACCCCAATAGCCCTTAGCTGCCTTTAAAACTTTATTTCTCCTCTTGCGCGTCATCATAGCGCCTTTTACTCTTGCCATTTCTATATCCTCCTTTTAGCCTTTGATTATTTCTGTATCAGCTTCTTGACCGTGGGAGCCATAGAAGTGCTGAGGTAACCCGTCTTTCTCAGGTTTCTCTTACGCTTTGTGGTTTTGATACCGAGCTTATGTCTGCGGTTTGTGTGATTAAGCTTAACCTTGCCGCCCTTCGTTACGGAGAAGCGCTTAGCAGTAGCCTTATGTGTTTTAATCTTTGCCATTTTTATTTACTCCTTTCACTTTGCTGCAGTTTGCTTTGCAGGTATAATAAACATAATCATTTGTCGGCCTTCCATATTGGCGGCCTTTTCGGGAGCACCGAATTCGGACACCGCCTCGGTAAATCTCGCGAGAAGATCCCTGCCGATATCCTGATGTGCCATTTGTCTGCCGCGGAATTTGACGACAACCTTGACCTTGTTTCCGCCATTTAAGAAACGCTTTGCGTTGTTGACCTTTGTGTTGAAGTCGTTCGTGTCAATGAGACACGAGAGTTGGACCTCTTTTATGTCGACGCGCTGCTGCTTTTTCTTTGCTTCCTTTTCCTTTTTATCACGGTCGAATTTGAACTTACCGTAGTCCATGATGCGGCACACCGGCGGATCGTTCTGCGGAGCGAAAAGCGCAAGGTCAAGCCCTTTTTCATACGCTTTTTTCAGCGCATCCGAGAGCTTCATAATGCCGAGCTGGTCGCCCGAGTCGCTTACGACTCTTACCTGCTTTGAGGCATTGAAGCCGGAAACGGAAAGGATGGCATCGTTGAGAACGTGACCCTTTGTCTTTGTGTTGGTCTTAATAGCGGACACCTCCAAGAAAAATAAAAAAGTACGGAAGAGACGCTCTCCGCACAACAACATAAAGGGACATTTCCCAAAGGTTATTGACCGCACCGAGCGTGCCCGTGCGGTGAGAGCGGATGCTCCTCTTTGTTTTTACCCGTGTATTATACCATTACGCCGTGAGTTTGTCAAGCGTTTTGACATATTTTTTCATCCTTGAAAAATGAACGTGCGTGTGATATAATATCTTATCAAAGGAAAGGGTGGGGAAAATGCGCGCAAAAGCCGAAAAGAAACAGAAAAGCTTCGGCGGGATTGCCCGCCTTACGCTGTTTGCCGTTTTTTTCATCCTTATTTTTGCGCTTGTCGGCGGGGTTATCCTGCTCAGCGCTTACAGCGAGTTTCTTATCAGCAAATACCGCGGCACGACCGCGATATATCAAAAGGGCATAGACGGGCTTGACGATACGACTACCGAGTATGTCACGCTCGAGAATATGTATAGAGACGGATATCTCTACGTATGTATGGATGACGTGGCGCAGATGTGCGAGATGACATGTGTCGGCGACTACGAGACGAGAACATACTTTCCCGTTGACGACCCCGAGCAGATTGTTACATTTTATTTCGGCAGTGATACCGTCACCGTGAACGGCGAAAATTACGTTATGAACGGCGATATGTTCGAGCGCGGAGGGAAAATTTATATTCCCGCGTCATTCTTGACACACTACGCCTCGGGAATTAATTTTTATCTCGGGGAAAATAAGCGAGGTACTACGGTTATAACCCTGTGTCGCACGTCGATGGGCGTGAAAAGCGACGTCCTCGGCAATACCGTTCAGATATACGAGCCGATAAAATACAGCGCCGGCAGGAGCGAACCGCTCACGGTCATAAAGCAGGGCAGTGTATTTTCCTCCGCTCTTCCGCCGTCGACCGTCACTCCGTCGGGAGACGGAACTACCGGTGCACAGACGGGTACGGCACAGGGAAACACGTCCGGCAACAGCTCGGGCGGCACGGTTACTCCGGGCAGCACGGCGGGAACGCCCGGCACGGGAAGCGCATCTGGCAGCTCGTCCGGCACGGGCAGCACTTCGGGCAGCTCGTCCGGCACGGGAAGCGCAGGCTCGAGCGGCGGGACGGTTACTCCGACTACCCCCGCTCCGACAACCCCCGCGACTCCGTCACCTACCGAGAGTAATACTCAGCCCGAGCCGCCGCTGACAAACCTTTTTGATAATTGAGGTATGATATGAGTAAAAAAAGATATTCCGCAGCACCCGTGAAGATAGGCTTTTTCGCAGTATTCTTTCTGCTTATCTTCTTTACCGTATGCCTGCTTGTAATGCTTGTGCACCCGGCGAAGGACATACGCGACGTGCCGACGGACACAAGGGCACAGAGCACATCCGACTCTTCCTCAGAACCGCCGTCGGGCGCACAGCCGACGGGAACGGACGCGAGCACGCCCGAATCGTCCGACTCTTCCTCGAACGGAAAATATACATATACATTTACCGCGGATCTCTCAGCATACGAGAAATACATGGAGCCGGGCACGGACGACTATCTTTTTTTAGTCAACGCCACTCACACCCTTGACGCGAGCTACGCGCCGAGTGACCTTGTTTCCGTCGTGAATATTCGCACGGACGGACGCAGCGCTCAGATGCGTGAGTACGCCGAGAAAGCCCTCGAGGCGCTCTTTATCGAGGCTGAGGCGCAGGGGATGACGTATGTCAACTCTGCGACGGGGCAGAAGCTAAGCGTCATGAGTGCGTATCGCGATTATGCTTATCAGGGACAGCTTTTCAATACTTATACAAACAGGGAAATGGCGAAAAATCCGTCGCTTACCCGTGAGCAGGCGGAGGCTGTCACGGTTACGTATTCAAACAGACCGGGAACGAGCGAGCATCAGACGGGGCTGTGCTGCGACATGCACAATCTGAGCAGTGCCGACCAATCGTTTAAAACCGAGCGGGCGGCGAAGTGGCTCGCGGACAACTGCTATAAATTCGGCTTTATCCTGCGCTATCCCGAGGATAAGACTGATATCACGGGTACGTCGTACGAGCCGTGGCACTTCAGATACGTAGGCAGATACCACGCATCCGAGATGAACAGACTCGGCATGTGCCTCGAGGAATATATGAAGCATCTCGGGCGCGATTAAGGCACTCATCGGTCGAAAAAACCGCAAAAAATTGCAAGTACGAAGAATTTTTCAAAAAAACTCTTGCAAAAATCAAAAATGTATGGTATACTATCAGCGTTCTGAAGAGGACGGCCTGATGGTCAAGCGGCTAAGACATCGCCCTCTCACGGCGAAAACGGGGGTTCGATTCCCCCACGGGTCACCATCATTCGGGAAACATCCTGGATACCGTCGGCCAAAAGGTTGGCGGTCTTTTTTTGTCTGTTTTTATATAAAAACAGGGAACGCTGTGCGTTCCCTGTTTTGTATTATTCGGCATTCTCTGTCGGAGCCGTATCGTCTGCCGCGCCGTCGCCGACCAGCACAACTGCCGGCGCACTCTGCGCACGCTTTTTGCGAAGATGATCAAACACGCAGAACCCGGTGAATGCGATGATTCCTCCGGCGGATATCATGCTTCCGTAGATAACGCAATCCGGGCGGTACTTCATAACGAGCGTGTGCTCGCCGGGAGTGAGGTTGAAGCCTACGAGAGCGTCGAGGATCTCAAACGTCTCGACCTCCTCGCCATCGCATATGACCTTCCAGCC
>CAKSEI010000125.1 GCA_934446285.1 uncultured Eubacteriales bacterium
TCCGAACCGATTCATAGCTCCACGAGGAGCGAGTCTTATATTTCCCCCTGATATCGGCAAGGTAAACGGATGGCGTTGATATTGATGCCGCATTTAGCCTCTGCGCGATATTGCTTACGGTAATCCCTGCTGCGGCCCATTCAAATATTTGTCTGACTACCTGCGCAGCCGGCTCGTCAATCACAATCGTATTTCGCACGTCACCCTTTTTATAGCCGTAAGGAGCCGTTCCGTAGACAAACTCACCGCTCAGCTTTTTCAGATCAACAGCACTTTTAATTTTCCTTGAAATGTCTTTGGAGTACATTTGGTTGATCAGGTTGCGTATTGCCAGTTCAAGTCCGCCGGTCGATTCTCCCAGCTCCATACTATCAAACTGATCGTTTATGGATATGAATCGAACATTGTAAACCGGAAAAATAAATTCGAGATAATGTCCGGCTTCCAAATAGTTACGAGCAAATCGAGAAAGATCACGCACAATAACCGTCCGCACTTTCCCTGATTCGACCAACTTTATCAGCCGATTCATTCCGGGACGGTCCATCGTTGTTCCGCTGTAGCCGTCATCTACGATCTCCAAAAGACGATCAACTGAGAACCCGTTGCTGCGCAGATACTGTTTGATGCATGTACGCTGCGATTGAATGCTGCAGCTTTCATCTATGCTGCCGTCTTCAACATCGCCGTCTTCTTTTGATAATCTCACATACGAAATATCTATTGGCTCATCCAACCTGACGCACCTCCTTCACACAGTTCTGCAGTTCGGAAATCGACCTATACGGATCAATGAAATTGAAAACAATGGTGATGCTCCGGTTACTATGAACCCGAATCTCCTTTATAAGCAGTTTCAGAATTTCCGGCGTAAGAGTCGGCAGAGATTGATACTCCTTCATACTACATATCCACTCCTGCATAACAGATAATTTTTTCTGCACTGCATTTTTTCTTGCTGCTGCCTCTTCTTCCGCATCCAGCAGGTCCTTCCATTGCTGAGAATACTTTGCCTTCATATACTCATACTCATTCCGGTCAATCATCCGCTCTGTTAAATCAGTAAGAAGGCGTTCCATTCTATTTTCTACCTTTTTCCGTTTCGCAGATATGCTTTCAGATGTTTCTGTCGCTTCAGTAAAGACCTGCTTCGTTTTCGGTGAATTCTTGATACTTACAACAAGCTGCTCAATATCCACAGCCACCTTTATTTGCTGATCAATTGCATCCTTGACCACAGCATAGATTTGTTCCTGCCTAACATAGTGGCTTGTACAATGTGTGTGCTCAGAATACCGATAGGTATTGCAATCATAAAAAATGCGGCTCGGAGTATCCGCACCTACCCGTGCGCAGCCTTTGCCTGCTGACATGAGGCTGTGACAATCGGCACAATAAACCAATCCCCGAAACAAATCTCTGTAATCTTCTTCTGCACCATTCCGTTGAACATAGTGCTTTCTCTTTTCAAGCTCCTCAAAGTTTACCTTCTGAACCTGTTCAAATAATTCTTTAGACACAATTGCCGGATGTGCATTCTCAATGATTTTCCATTCTTCCTCGGGACGCCGTTTTTTATCGAAGCCAACTTTGCTCCGCATTACCTTGCCATGAATACGGCAGCCGATATACACTGCATCTTGCGTGATTTTTCGTACAGTGCCTCGTATCCACAATGCGTTCTTATACTTTTCCGCCATGGTAACACCACGCTCATAACGAATTTTTCCGGGACATGGAATCCCCTCTAAATTCAATTCTCGGCATATACCGTTAAAGCTGACCCTGTCAGCCCGCATTTGAAAAATCCGTAAAACAATCGGTGCTGTCTCCTCGTCGACCTTAAATGTATTGTTTTCCGGATCTCTGATGTATCCGTATGGAATGCTGCCTGCAGAAGGCAGGTATTCACCACTGTCCATTTTTGCGTGTATAGACGAGCGGATTTTTTGGGAGATGTCCTTGACATAGTAGTCATTCATCACCATTTTCAGGGGAAGTGTCAAGGCCGACGAGTCGGCGTTCGGTTCGGAACTATCATACCCGTCGTTAATACAAATCAACCGTACTCCCATTTCTGGGAATATGCGTTCAACCAAATCGCTCGTCATTACAAAATGGCGTCCCAATCTGGAAACATCCTTCACAATGACGCAGTTGATCCTGCCGGATTTTATATCCTTAAACATTCTCTGAAAGCCCGGGCGTTCAAAATGCATTCCCGTATAGCCATTGTCTGAATATGTGTCAACAAGTACAATGTCTGCCTTGGTCGAAAGAAAATGATTGCCGATTTTCTTTTGGTTTCCAATTGAATTTTGTTCCGGGTCATCACCATCCACTACAGAATGACGACCGTAAAGGCCGGCATTCCACATCATATTTTTTGCGTCAGCCGCTATCAGAACGTTATTTGTCCGGCTTTTTCGTGCCATCTCAACTCACCTCCTTCTGCTGAAGAATTTCCTTATAGTAAGCCAGTTCATTTCTGAAATTAAAATCAATTCGGATGTGCTTATCCTCATAAACATAGATTTTATCAACAAGGGTAATAACGACCTCTCTTGAAAGCTCTGTAATACCCTTGAATTTTGCAATAGATGTCATCCAATCCCGAGGCGTGGTATTTGTCAGCGATTTCTCTCTGTCGGCAGATAACTGTCGGATTACATCCTCAGTTTCCTCAATCATCCCAGCATATTTGCTCCGCATTTTCTCATATTCATCCCGATTGATTAAATCGTCGTTGAGGGCCTCGTATAATTTCATTCGAAAATCACGGTATCGGTCGAGTTCGCTGTTTTTCTGTGCAATCGCCAGATCCAAGCGCTTAATATGGGCATTTTCAATTTTGCTTTTTCCCATTGCGTTCAGCAACTCATCGGTATCTAAAATAATCTCAATCTGTTTGATAATTGCCCGTAAAACGGTCTGTTCCAATTTGCTCTGTTCAAAACTATGACTGCTGCAGCCGTTTCCTCTTTTGTTGGTTGAACAAACATAGTAGCAGAATGTTTTATTTCCACGTCTTACTGTCCTGCGCAGCATAGCAGCCCTGCAATCCGCACAGAACACCATACCGGACAGCGGATATACGATATCGTTTTGCGGCGCTGTCCGCGTATCACGTTCCAACATACGCTGCACGATCATGAAAGTCAGAGGATCAATGATCGGGTCATGGTTATTCTCCACGACAACCCAATCCTTTTCTTCGCGCATCCGCATTGTTTTGATCTTATAGTTCGGTGTTCCACGTTTGCCTTGAACCAGTTTCCCAATGTAAATGGGGTTTGTCAGTATCCTGCTGACCGTCACGGCAGACCAATACGATTTGGAAGAAGTTTTAAAGCCTGTTTTGTACTTCAGTCCCTGACTCTTTTTATAGTCCGCCGGCGAAAGAACCTTTTCGTTGTTCAGAAAGCCTGCAATTGCCTGCTGATTATATCCTTGAAACTTCAATGAAAAAATGCCTCTGACAACCTCGGCTGCATAATCGTCCACGACAAGCTTATGCTTATCATCAGGAGATTTACAATACCCATAGTTGGCAAAGGCACCTAAAAACTCGCCATTGCCACGCTGAATCTGAAATTGCTTTCGCAATTTCTTTGATAACTCGCGGCAATAGGCCTCATTCATTATATTTTTTACCGGAATAATAATATCGTGGCCGGCACGACTGTTTTCGCTGTCTACATCATCATTGATGGCAATAAAACGTACACCAAAAGACGGGAAAATCATCTCAAGATACTTTCCCGTTTCAATATACTCTCTTCCAAGTCTGGAGAGATCTTTAACAATAACGCAGTTTACTCTTTTTGATTGTATCGCATCCAGCACACGACGAAATCCGGGGCGGTCGTAGTTCGTCCCGGTATAACCATCGTCCTGAGCTTCCTCGATCAAGTGAATATTGGGGTTTTTCTGAAGATACGCCCGCACCAGCTTGCGCTGATTCGCAATGCTGTCACTTTCACGCTTTGCACCATCATCCTTTGATAGACGATAGTATGCAATTGCATCATATTCTTCTAAATCAAGCGTCATTTGCTTGTCAAAATAAAGCGCCATAACAAACCTCCTAAATATCTCAGGAAATTTGTTTCCGGTGCCTGTCCGGATGGATGACCGTCCACCCTCATTGACCGCATTTATTATGCATTAAAACCGTGCATCTGTCAATGAGAACACATACACTACCACAACTTTCCTGATGTGCGATCCATACTGTTTGCGTAAGCTAAAAGCCGATCTTGCAGGCTTATTTCAGTATCTTCATAACCGATCTCCACCACAATACCATCGTCTAAATAGCGGTACGGATTGCCGATTTGAGCAACATAGTCCTGTATTCTCTCCTTGCGAGGAATTGAAGTGTCGATTACCACATTCTTTATCTCTCTTAGTGAAGAACGTTCCGCATTGGAATCCGCAAACTCATTCATCTGTCTACTCCTTTCTTTCGTAAGTAATTATTGCCATTTTAGCCTTTCCTATTCAACTATTGAGATTTTAACGCCCACCGGCGTCTGCAGCGAACAGGTCCGCAGAAATTTCATCTCCCCGCCTTCATTGTGCCCGGCCGGATCGTTGCGGTATACGGGAGCCACCCGTATCCTCATATTGTCACTTTCCATGCTCCCGTCAAGATTTGTGCGCAAAATTATTTGCAGGCTATGTCTTCTGTTATGCATTTTTCAATTTGCGCAAGTTATTGTACATTATCGGCGATAAACATATCAGCAGACCGCCTCTGAAGCGAGGCGGTCTGCTGAATAAAAAGGTCTATTCGATCGTCTGCATTTCGGCGGCGATACGTGCGCTCTTGCCGGAGAATGCAAGCCCGTATTTAATAATTGACTTGATTCCCAATGCCTGCATTTCGGCGCTGTAGGAACGGTCATTGATTTGCTGAAGTGCAGCTTGGGCAAGC
>CAKSEI010000126.1 GCA_934446285.1 uncultured Eubacteriales bacterium
ATTTTGCGTAAGCCTCGCGTGATGTCCACACTCTGAAAAATCTCTCTAAAACACTTATGTCCGACTCGAGTTTTTTGGGCTGCGCTCCGTGTGAAAAAACATACTCTCTGTCATATTCATCGAAAAATCTTAAGGCAAGGGAGGTGGAGGCGGGGCGTATCTTCTCCGTATCTATTCCTATGCGTCTCTCCGATACGGCGCAAACGGCAACGTCCGCGCTGTGGCTGACAGAGAGATAAAACGGCAGTCCGGGGGCTGCAGGCCGTCCGCTCTCTTCGGACGAAATGACAATATCCCGCTCGGCAAGGGAAGTGAGCGCCGAAAGCGTGCGGCGCAGCAGCATGTCGGCGGCGACGGAGCGCCTGCGGTCGTTCTCTGACCTCATCGCAAGGATTCGCCTCTGCTTTTCCTCCGTCATATATGAAAAATAAAGCTCATATTCATCGTGCGTCAGAAGGCGCACGTCGTATTTTTCTACCGTCAATTTTAAAAAGCTTAAAGCGTTATTGCGGCGTCAAGCGCTGCACTCATCATATCGGTAAAGGAATTTTGTCTCTCGATCGCGTCAAGGTTTTCCTTCGGGTAGATAAATGAGTCGCTGACGGTGCATACCGCCGCAGCATTTTTTCCTGTGCGCAGCGCATTGCAGTAAAGGGCAGCGCACTCCATTTCTATTCCGAGCACACCCATCTTGCACCATGCAAGTGCAGAATCCGCATCGTCGTAAAAGAAATCGGACGAGAGTACATTGCCGACTTTATATTTCACTTTTGTTCTGTCAAGAGAGTCTGTCAAAGCCCGTATGAGCCTATATGATGCCGTGGGACAGAGAGTACCCGGGAGATTGTATTGGGAGGCAAAATTGCCGTTTGTGCACGCACCGAGAGCGATAACGATATCGCGCACGTGAAGGGACGGGTCTATCGCTCCGCACGAGCCGGTGCGGATGATATTTTCAACTCCGTAGAAATTGAAAAGCTCATAGGAATATATCCCGACGGACGGTCCGCCCATACCCGATGCCATGACGGAGATGCGCTCGCCCTTATATGATCCGGTGAATCCCTCCATGCCGCGGACGCTGTTTACAAGCATTGCTCCCGAGAGAAAATTTTCCGCGATATATCGCGCTCTGCGCGGGTCACCCGGCATTATTACGGTCGGCGCAAAGTCGCCGTATAAAGCCTCAATATGCGGTGTAGGTACTGGCATTTTTCCTCCTTATCTGTTCCTTAGGTCTGCTAACGGCTCGCCTATATGAACTCTTTTTTCTTTATCTGAAAAGAAAGAGTCGCGGACATTTATACTGTTCTCCTCAAGCAGGAGTATGACTGTAGAACCGCCGAACTCAAATTTGCCCTTTTCCTCTCCGCGCGTAAAGGTCTTAACTTCGCGGTTGACTATGCGCCCGACGAAAAGTGCACCTATCTCAATCATCACGGCATCTCCGAAATTGTCGGTGCGAAGGAGTGTGTACTCGCGTGAATTCTGTATATAAACAGGGAAGGCTTCTGTTGCAAGAGGCCTGACGCAGTGAAGTATTCCGTTAATGCGTCGGCGGTGAAGTACCTCTCCCGAATCGAAAAATATATACCTGTGGTAGTCGGCGGGGGTAAGGCGAAAGATAAGGGCATACCCGTTCCGATAGCATTTTCCGATTTCACAGTCACAAAGCAGGTCGGAGACGGAGTAGGAAGAATTTTTTATTTTAAAAACAGAGCTTTTGTCAATTCTAAAGCAGGTGAGATACCCGTCGCACGGGCTGATAAGCTTGTGCGGGTCGGTGCAGACATCGGTATGCTGCTTCTTTCGTGTGAAAAAGTCATTGAATGACGCAAAACCGCCGTTTGGCACATCTATGTCGTCAAGGGTAATCCCGTTTCGGCGCATAAAGCCCTTTATGAACACACGCGATGCGCGGCGGTCAAGAAAAGCCCCGACGGCGCGTGAAATGCCGGGGGCAGTCAAAATGCGTAGGAAAGAGCGTCCCACCGCCGTGCCGTAGAGAAACCTTACAGACAGCGATTCGCTCATCTTTTGCACCCCGTCTGAAGAATAATCATTGCCGCCTCGGTAACTCCTGCGGCAAGAAGGAGTAACTTACCCGTTTTGTGCGGCTTTTTAATTTTCAAGGGTGTGATAAATGCTATCGCTGTAATAAAAAGTGCTGCGGGGAATACGGCGGCGCTCACAAAGGTAAACTGTCTGTAAATAAGATGAAGCGCGGGCAGAATCAGAGCAACAGTCGTGACGGGCATACCGAGATATGTCTCACGCACGCCGTCGGTCAAATCCTGTCTGTGCTCCTCGCTTACGTTAAAATACGCGAGGCGTATTAGCGCGCAGAGAATATAGAGCGCAGAGACGACCGAGACGAGCGGACCCTTTCCGAAGAAGGAATGAACCCAAATCCCGGGCAGAACTCCGAAACAGACGAGGTCACACAGCGAGTCAATCTGTATGCCGAAACGCTTTTCGTCCGACGTCCTCTTTTTTGTTGCGGCGACTGCACCGTCGAACATGTCGCACAGTCCCGCCGCCATAAGACATACCACGGCGATATAGTATTCGCCTTTCGTTACGGAGCTAATCCCGTAGAGTGCGAAGAACAGTCCGCAGTATGTAAGAATGACAGTATAGTTATAAAAGCCGATTACTTTTCTCATTTCTTCTCCGTTTGTTTAAGTTCACGGCACACGGGCAGGTGCGAAAAGACGCGCGTGTACAACCGTCTGAAGCCCGTAAGCTCGGTTATGTGATAGCAAAGCTCCGCTATGGCAAAGCCGGCGATAACGTCCGCAAAAACGTGCTGTTTTGTCGTCAGGGTAGAGACAAAGACAGCGAGAGCGGCGACGAGCGAAAAAACCTTGTATGCGGCGGGGAGCTTTTTATTTTTTCTCACCGCGATAAAACAAAACCAACTCGTCAGGCAGTGAATGGACGGGAAAAGGTTATCCGCGGGGTCGATGGTATAGAGAAATGTCATCAGTCGTCCGAAAAAGCCCGTATCCGTTATTTCCGGTCTTATATTTGTAGTGGGAATTATCAGGAATATGACAAGGCATACGGTCTTTGCCATAAAATCGGCGCTCAGAAAGCGCATGACCTCCGCCTTTTCCTGCCTTGCTCCGAGGATATAATTTATACCCCAAAAGACAAAGCAACCAAAATAAATAACAATGCTCGGACAGATAAGGGGTATTGCACCGTCAATGGGTAATTCCATTATTACGTGCTCTCTGCCCGAATTTATAAAACGCACGCCGTTGTATACTATGGTATTCCACACAAGCTCCCAAACGAGCGGCGGTACGGCATACAACGGTATGATATCCGTTAGTCTGAATTTTTTCAATAAAACTTACCTTTTCTTTATTA
This sequence comes from uncultured Eubacteriales bacterium, assembly GCA_934446285.1. Lineage (GTDB taxonomy): Bacteria > Bacillota > Clostridia > Oscillospirales > CAG-272 > CAKSEI01. Next base: position 3,379 of record CAKSEI010000126.1, read on the forward strand.
CCGTCCCATTATATCATTTTTTGACGTAAAATACAAGTGCAAAAATTTGTTTCGGGAAAATAATTATAAGTTCGGCATCTTTCGCGTAAATAAACACCTATTATTTCCTTTAAAGCGCGAAAAGAGCCGTTTTTACCTTGACAAATACTGCCGTTTTTGATATCATATATAAATAAGCGGGTGTGGCGGAATTGGCAGACGCGCAAGATTTAGGATCTTGTGTTAATACGTGCAGGTTCGACCCCTGTCACCCGCACCAAGCCAAGTGAAGCCGAATGTCACTTTAACAGTGACGTTCGGCTTTCTCGGAGAAAGGGCTCGCGGTGCCGTATATCGGACGGTGATTATATGGAAGCGGTATTACTCATGCTTGCCGTGACGGCTTGCTATACGATATCGGCTCTCAGCGATAAATACGCTGTTGCCGAGGCGAAGTTTTCCGGGGACGAATTTACGTTTATCATGTGTTCGTCAATGACTGCCTTTTTAACTATCACCCTGCCTTTTCAGGAGTTGACATTTACCCTCCGGTGGCAATCCTTCGCAGCTCTCGCTCTAATCTCGGGGTGCAAGCTGCTCGAGTTTCAGTCAAGCGCACGTGTTCTGCGTCAGCTGTCCGCCGTTGAACTAAAGGCTTGGATAGGTCTGACGCTGATTGCCTCGTACATAACCGATATCATATTCGGCGTTCAGCTTGATTATCTAAAGTTTGTCTGCATTTTCGTGACGATTATCGGTCTTGCTCTTATCGCGCGCTCGGGAAGAGACGGGCAGGTCGACTATAAGAGTATCATTCTGCCTCTCGCCCTATATCTTCTCTCGAAATTCGGCTACGGTCTGCTTATAAAGGCCTTCACTCCGTATGTTTCACCGACCGTACAGATTTTCTCGGCTATGCTTATTCTCGCTCTTATTATGCTGCCGAAGATATCCGTAAAAGGACTTTTGCAGAAAAACAAAGGAGGAGTCATAAAGGTTGTCCTCGCGCGAATCCCTAATACTGTAGGAATGCTGCTTGAAAATGCGGTCATAGCCATCAGTCTTGCCAACTACTCGTTTATCCAGCCGATGATACTCGTAACTCTTTTCGTTATAGGTTTTTTGAGAAAGGAAAAGCGCTCTCCGCTTAATCTTGTAGGCAGCATTGTGTGCGTCGCCGGCGTTATCGCCTTTCAGCTTCTCTGATAACTTTGAAAAATGCGCCTCGGGGCGCTTTTTTATAAAAAATTGCGAAAAGGTATTGACAGGAGGGCGTCAATTGAATATAATATCATATGAACAAGCATTCATATGAGGAGGCGAAAATGGAAACTGAGGTTTGCGAATACCTTCATGTACATGAAGATACGGTTGAGCATGTAAGACGTCACATGCCCTGCGATGAGGATTTGCACGATATGGCTGATTTATTCAGGATTTTCGGCGACGAGACGAGAATAAAAATTCTCTGTCTGCTCTTTGAGAGTGAGCTGTGCGTGTGCGATATATCACGTCTGCTCTCCATGTCACAGTCGGCGATATCCCATCAGCTCAGAGT
>CAKSEI010000127.1 GCA_934446285.1 uncultured Eubacteriales bacterium
GCGAACGGCATATACTCACTTTTCACGCCCGGCAAGCGCATTATGAAGAAAATAGAAAACATAATCAGAGAGGAAATGGACGCAATAGACGGTCAGGAGGTGCTATTCCCCGTCGCCATGCCCGCATCTCTCTGGGAGCAGTCCGGCAGATACACGTCAATCGGCAGCGAAATGGCGAGATGGCGCGACCGCAACGGCAACAATATGGTTCTCGGCATGACGCACGAGGAGGCAGCCGTGCATTTGGCGAAGGACACGGCCATCTCATATACCGACTACCCTTTCATGATATATCAGATACAGACTAAATTCCGAGACGAGCCGCGCGCACGCGGAGGGCTTATCCGCGTAAGGGAATTTACGATGAAGGACGCATATTCCTTCCACACATCGCAGGAGGACCTTGAGAGATACTACAAACGCGCTTTTGACGCTTACTACCGTATATTCCGCCGCGCGGGCGTAAAGAACTTTGTCGATGTCAAGAGCGACTCCGGCATGATGGGCGGCAGCATTTCGCACGAATTCATGCTGCTTGACGACATAGGTGAGGACACGCTGGCGATATGCCCGTCCTGCTCATACAGAGCGAATATGGAGGCAGCGGAAGTGCTTACGCACAATGAGAGTAAGGGCGAGACTGAGTTAAAGAAAGCAGCCACCCCCGACTGCAGCACGATAGACGCTCTCGTTGATTTTTTCGGCACGGATAAAAAGAGCCTGTGCAAGGCTGTCGCATATCAGAGAAATGACGACGACTCATACGTCGTAGTATTCATACGCGGCGACCTCGAGGTAAACGAAACTAAACTGCGCAATCTTATCGGGAGTGAGATACACCCTGCGGTAATAGATGCGGACTCGGGTATCGTCGCAGGCTTTATAGGTCCCGTCGGTCTGACTGACAAGGCGACGGTTATATATGACCGCTCTCTTGTCGGCATGGACAATATGGTATGCGGCGCAAACGAGGCGGGATATCATTATACGGGTCTTTGCATGTCAAGAGACGTGCCGAACGCAAGCTATAACGACGTAGCGAAAATTTACGGCGGAGCACCCTGCCCATGCTGCGGCAAACCTTTAACCGTGAAAAAAGGCATAGAGATAGGAAACATATTCCAACTCGGAACGAAGTACACATCAAGCATGAATATGACATATTCCGACAAGGACGGAAGCGCAAAGAACCCCGTGATGGGCTGCTACGGCATAGGCGTCGGACGTCTCTGCGCGTCGATATGTCAGGAGAGCCACGACGACTACGGACCGATATGGCCCATGTCGATTGCACCGTGGCAGGTTGAGATATGCAATCTGCGTGCGGACGATGCGGAGGTAAACGAGACGGCAAATGAGCTTTACGAAAAGCTCACCTCTTTGGGAGTCGAAGTCCTTTACGACGACCGTGATATACGCCCCGGCGCAATGTTCGCAGACGCTGACCTCTTCGGAGTGCCGATACGCGTTGTCGTCAGCCCCAAGACCTGCGCACGCGGAGCAATAGAGCTGAGTACGCGCGACAAGAGCATAAAGAAGGATATCGAAAAAGCTGCCGCGGCAGAGGAAATAATAGCCCTGCGCGATGAAATGCTCGCTGCCTTCAAGGCTTAAAGAAGCGCCCGCGCCTTTTGCAGCTCTTTCGTGAAAAGAATAAGTATCGGAAACGCTTTAGCTGATTATTTATCAAAAATTTTTGCGCATTTTTTCGGGAGATCTGCCGGTTTTAACGGCAAAGCCTTTAATCGCCGCCGGTCGATTTCCCCACGTACAGCGACGCAAAAGCTCTGAATAAGAAAAAGCTCCCACGACTTTCCTCTTCCTTGAAGGTCAGCTTTTCCCATACTCCCGCCGACGGAATACTCCGTCGGCTTTTTTTATGCTTTAAAAAGTCCGTAAAGCAATTTATATAAGCTTTTAAGACAATAATAATATTATAAAGTTATATAAAAATGTCTCCAAGCCCTTTAAAAACCGCAAATATTTGTATAAGATGACAAAAGCAAAAAATATCAAATTATTTGCAAAATATTGTTGACATTTAGTCCATTTTATCGTATAATAAACGCATGGGGGACGCCGCAGTGAAGAACAAGAAAATCAAGATTGCCCGTATACAGTGCGACATGAAACAAGAGGATCTCGCAAAAGCCGTAGGCGTAACCCGCCAGACTATCGGACTCATCGAGTCCGGAAACTACAATCCGTCGCTTAAGATATGCATAAAGATATGCAAGGCGCTCGGATGTACATTAAACGACCTTTTTTGGGAGGGCAACTGACATGCAAAGCACCCGCACTTTCAGACACGTCCGTGACGTATCCGTACCTTTCCCGCACGTAAGACAGGAAAAAAGAAAAAGCACTGCATATCCCTACGTGCGCATCGCGTCACGGCTTGCACGGTGTCTGCGCACTCAGATTCTCTCTTACGCCGCACTCTTTTATATACTGCCCGCTCTTTTGCCGGCGGCGGCGGAAACGGCACTGCTCGTACTGTTTTTTCCCGCAGCCTGTTTCATGCTGTCGGGCATGCACGGCTTAAAATACGGATTTATCAGCCACTATCTCGCTCTTCCGGCGCTCATGTTTTTTCCGTCATCGCTTATATTCTTCGGCAGATTTTCTTTTATGTACATTCCCTGCTACATTCTCGTATCAATAATTGCACTTACCGTCGGTGCGATAGTAAAGCAGGTACTTAAGTAAATCAAAAAAACGTCCGCACGGGCGTTTTTTATTTTTATTCCCGCAAACTGTTGACTTGCGAACAAAAATTGTTTAAAATATAGATGGACGGAAATAAAATGGGGCGTCAGCCCGGGAGGAAAGATGAAAAAAATAACGGCGCTGCTATGTGCGGCAATTATGATTATGGGACTCACGTCATGCGTCGAGCAGATAGGCTCGACAGATACCCCGAGCAGCCCCGCGGCGGTAACTAAGCCGACCGAGAACGAGCCGCTCGCAACCGTTAATACGGACAACGTGCCGAGCGACGCGATAAGCGACCCGACCGACCCTACGAATTCGACCGACCCCGACGCTACCGACCCGACGGGTTCTCAGAGCGGAAAGACGGGCGAGGTTACGGTCACGGAGATAGGCAAAAAGAATGCTCAGGGAATAACCGAGGTCACCTCAAGTCCCACAGGCACATACCCAAGGAATAATCTTTACTCAGCCGAGGGGACGGCAGTCGACAGCTCGACGAGCGGTGACACAATAACCTACCGCACAAAATACACGGAGACGCTCAGCGTTATAACCGAGATAAAAGTGACAACTGCATCGATAACCGTAAACGCATACGCGGAGCACTACAGATTTTATCTCGCTCCCGGCAAGCCGATAGACATAAGCATAGGCACATACTCGACGCAGGCTCTGTCTCCGTCGGTAAAATGGGAGGAAAACGGCGCGGCTGCGCGCTCTCAGCTTTTCTCCGTCACCGCTCCGAATAACGGAGACAAGACAGTAAATATCAGCTATAAAATGCCCTTTAACGGCACGTACCACGGCGAGGAGATAAAGGACTTTACCTTTAATCAGCAGATAACGATAGCCGGGTAAGCATGGATATAAGAAAAAATCCCCTGAGACGCCGGGGATTTTTTCTTATACCGTTACACGCCCTCGGAGGATATAAGGTCTGAGACGGTGACGAATTTATAGCCCTTTGCGAGCAGGCGCGGGATAAATTTTTTCAGAGCCTGCGGGGTCGGGCTCGGCTTTGTCACGTAGTCGTGGCAGAGGATGATATCTCCCGTCTTTGCCGAGCTTACGACCGTCTTAACTATATTATCAACGGAATTGTGCGCCCAGTCCGTGGTGTCTATGTCCCAGAGGACGATATCATACGACATAAGACCGGCGCAGCTTTTCACCGTCTTGCAGCAAAATCCCTCGGGCGGTCTGAAAAGCACGGGCTTTATTCCGAAGCCTTCCCGCAGGAGTTTCTCGGTCTTTCTCAGTTCGAGGGACAGTGATTTCTCGTCGGTATTCCTCATATGCGGGTGAGTATAGGTGTGATTTCCTATCTCGTGTCCCGCCGCTATTTCGTGCCGTATAAGCTCGGGATATCTCTCGGCGTTCTCACCTATGACGAAAAATGTCGCCTTTATGCCGTATTCGTCGAGTATCTTCAATATCTGCTCGGTATAAACGGGGTGCGGACCGTCATCGAAAGTCAGTGCTATCTTGTTGTCCTCATTCGGAACGGAGGTTATACCGTCGGCAGCACGGACAGAACGGCTGCCGGCAGAGGCAATGATTGCCGCAGCGACAAAAATTCGTATCAGCCTCTTCACGGCAGCGTATCAAGGGTCGCAAATCTGTACCCATCATTCTCCCACGCACAGAGTACATCGTCGAGAATCTGCGCATTTGTCGCCGATGTCGGATGGAGCAGGATTATCTCGCCCGGATGAGTCGCCGAGAGAATTTTTTCCTTTGATCTTTCGGGGTCGGGCTGCTTGGAGTTATCCCAATCCGCGTAAGCAAAGCTCCACAGCACGGTCTTGTATCCGAGAGACTGCGCAAACTCGAGATTTTCCTCGGAGAAGCGTCCCTCGGGCGGACGGTAGAACTTTGCCATGTCCCTGCCCGTCAGCTCAAAGTACATTTTTTCCATACTCTGCAGCTCTGCGGCGAATTGCTCTTTATTGCGTATGCGTGTCATGTCGCGGTGCTTTGCCGTATGATTACAGACGAGATGACCCTCGTCCGACATTCTCTTCACGACCTCGGGTGAGCGCTTTATCGTGTTTTCAAGCACGAAGAAAGCTCCCCTTACGTCGTGTTTCTTCAGCGTGTCGAGAATTTGTATCACATTTTCGTTTATATACCC
>CAKSEI010000128.1 GCA_934446285.1 uncultured Eubacteriales bacterium
CATTTCGCACGCGTGGGCGGTGTCGTTTGAGCCCGTGCCCGCGATAACAGGCAGCCTGCCCGCGCTTTCTTTTATGCAGAAGGAAATCAGCTCTCTGTGCTCCGCGTCGGAGAGAGTTGCATTTTCTCCCGTCGTAGCACATACGATAAGAGCATCCGCGCCTCCCGATATCTGTCTCTCTATCAGTGCCGACAATGAGGCAAGGTCGGGCTTGCCTCCGCGAAATGGTGTGACGAGCGCCGTGCCGACGCCCTCAAACACCTGCTGCTTTTTCATTTTGTATTGCTCCCCCTTGAAAAAAAGTGATGTATGGAGTATAATTATCCTGAAGGAATATTTTTTGATATGGTTATAGTAAACGAAAAAAAGGATACGGAACTGCTTAAAAGCGATTTTGACTACGAGCTTCCGCCCGAGCTTATAGCACAGCACCCCGCGCAGCAGCGCGATAACTGCAGACTTCTTGTGGTAGATAAAAAAACGGGCGAATACCGCGACAGGGTTTTTCACGATATCACGGAGTATATAAAGCCGGGGGATGTGCTCGTTATAAACGACTCAAAGGTTATACCCGCGCGCCTGCTCGGCAAAAAAGCCGACAGCGGCATACCGATTGAGGTTTTGCTTCTGCGCGAGCACGGAGAGGACGAGTGGGAGTGCCTCACCTATCCCGGGAGGCGCACGCGCCCCGGTACGGATATTATATTCGGCGGCGGCATTGCACGTGCGCACGTGACGCAGGTGCTCGACGGCGGCAACAGAATGGTAAAGCTCGATTTTGACCGCGAAAAGTACAATATACATACCCTGCTCGACGAGATAGGCACCATGCCCCTTCCGCCGTATATTACAGAGCGCTTGGAGGACAGGGACAGCTATCAGACGGTGTATGCGCGCGAGGACGGGTCTGCCGCTGCACCTACCGCGGGACTTCACTTTACCCGCGAGCTGCTTGATAAGATTAAGGAAAACGGTACGGATATCGTGCCCGTCATGCTGCACGTGGGACTCGGCACATTCAGACCCGTCAAGTCGGAGAAAATATCGGGACACGAAATGCATACGGAGTTTTTCTCTGTAAGCGAGGATGCCGCCGCACGCATAAATGCCGCGAGGGCGAGAGGCGGGCGCATTATATGCGTCGGCACGACCTCCTGCCGCACCCTCGAGAGCGCAAGCGACGGGAACGGCATTGTGCACGCGATGAGCGCAGATACGGGAATATTTATTTACCCGGGATATAAATTCAAGGCGACCGACGCGCTCATAACCAACTTTCACCTGCCCGAGAGCACCCTGCTCATGCTTGTCTCGGCTCTCTCCACTCGCGAGATAATGCTTAATGCTTATCGCCATGCGGTAGAGGAAAAGTACAGATTTTTCTCATTCGGCGACGCGATGTTTATTGTGTAGAGGATTTGCGGGTATCAAATGTTATCGAGCCGTAGGGGCTGAGTGGGAGCGCACTTCGAAAAGGCTCAAAAGAACAAGCATGCAACGGGAGGCAAAAGAGTGTATACAACCGATAAGGCGGGCGCGTACGCCGATACGGAGCGTGCTGCAAAGCCGAAGATAGCGGCAATCGTCGGTCCTACTGCCTCGGGCAAATCGGGAGCGGCGATAGAGGCGGCACTGCGCTTTAACGGCGAGATAGTCTCCTGTGACTCAATGCAGATATATAAGGGCATGGATATCGGCACGGCAAAGGTAAGCGCGAGCGAGCGAGCGCTTGTCCCGCATCACATGACGGATATCGTCATGCCGTGCGAGAACTATTCGTGTGCTCAGTACGCCCATGACGCAGAGGGCGTCACGCGGGATATAATCGCGCGCGGCAAGCTTCCGATATTCTGCGGCGGAACGGGGCAGTACCTTGATGCGGTGCTGACGGGAAATACGTTTTCTCAAGCGGGGACAGACGAGGAACTGCGCGCGAGACTGAACGTGCGGGACGGCGGTGAGCTTTGGGCGGAGCTTGAGAGAATCGACCCCGAGAGCGCGTACGCCGTGCACGCAAATAATAAAAAGAGAGTTGTCCGCGCGCTTGAGACATACTATCTCACGGGCATGACAAAGAGCGAATGGGACAGGCAGTCGAGGACGCACGAGATGCCCTTTGACGCCCTTGTTATAGGACTTTATTTTGAGGACAGACAGAGGCTTTACGAGCGCATAAACGAGAGGGTGGACAGGATGTTTTTGCTCGGACTTGAGGACGAGGTGAGACGACTTGACGGTACTCTCGGCACGACAGCGCGAGCGGCGATAGGCTACAAGGAATTGACCGCTTACCTGCGGGGAGAGTGTTCGCTTGATGAAGCGCGCGAGGCGATAAAGACAGCTTCACGCAGGTATGCGAAAAGGCAGATGACATGGTTCAGGTCAAAGACGTACGTACATCCCGTAAGTGCGGACGGCGGCGAGGAGAGTATAAAAAGCCGTGTTTTTGAAATGATAGAAGGATTACTCGGAGGCGATAAATGAAAAAGGAATACCTGAAGAGAGCGCTCACGGGCATACTCACGGGCTGCCTGTGCCTCGGGCTTGTCGCTTATATCGGCTATCATCTGCTCGGGGGAAGTGCCGACGAGGTTACGGTGCTCGCGGCATCGAGCGTGACTGTGGATGAAAAAAACGAGTATACTGGCTACATAATGCGCACTGAGCAGGCCGTGCTCTCTCAGACTGACGGAGGAGTGAGCTACAGGGTGTCGGGCGGGGAAAAAGTCGCGTCGGATACGGTGGTCGCGAGAGTCTTTGACTCGGCAGGCTCGGACGAGGTGCGTGCGCAGCTCGTTAAGCTTGATAACAAGCTCTCGGTGCTCGCTCGCTCGACCGTTGACGAGGGTACGCGCTTTACGGGCACGGGGATTATCGACTCTCAAATAAATGAAACTTATTATACGATAATGTCGCGCCTCTCGGACGGAGATCTTGACTACGTCATGAGAAAAAAGGACGAGCTCGGCGTGCTGCTCAACAGACGCAAGATGCTCGTAAAGGACGTAGACAGCTTTGACGGCGCGATAGCCGAGGTAACGGAGGAGCAGAGCAGCCTTATCGCAGGACTCGGAGACGCGTATACGGAGATACAGGTCGGGCAGTCGGGGTATTTTTATACCGATATAGACGGATTTGAGGGTATATTCGATGCGTCAAAGGCAGCGGAAATGACGGCTGAGGATTTTGAAGAGATGATTTCATCAGTGCCTGAGGAGAGCTATTCGGGCTATCCGATAGGCAAGCTTGTTACCGACTTTAAGTGGTATCTTGCGCTTGAGATACCGCAGACCGAGATAATCAAATACAACACGGAATACAGATACAATATAATCTTCCCGTATAACTCGGACAAGAGGATATCAATGCGCCTCGACCGCATGGCAACCTCAGCCGACGGGCAGAGGTGCGTGCTTGTATTTTCATCGAGCGAAATGCCGAAGGACTTCAATTATCTGCGCGCGCAGAACGTGCAGATAGTTTCAAAATCCTATTCGGGCTACCGTGTGCCCGCCTCAAGCGTGCGCGTGGTCGACGGGGTGCAGGGTGTCTACGTGCTTGAGGGCAGCGTGGTGCGATTCAAGCGCATTCATCCGATACTTGAGAGCGACGGATATATAATCGTCGAAAAGCAGGATACAACGAGCGATGAGTCGGTGTCATACGATCTCGGCTACTGCGACCTTATAATAACGGAGGGGAAAAGGCTGTACGACGGCAAGATAATAGAATGAACACTTTTGATGAAATAAAAGAAAATATATTTGCACTTCGCGCGGAGCTTGAAAAGTACCCGGGTGCGCGGCTGCTCGCCGCGACAAAGACCGTGCCCGCCGAGGCGATAAACTATGCAATACATGAGTGCGGCATAAAAATAATCGGCGAGAACAGGGTAAACGAGCTGCTCGAAAAGTACGACGCAATAGATAAGGTCGGCATTGAAATACACTTTATCGGCACGCTGCAGACAAATAAGGTCAAGTATATCGCCGACAAGGTGGATATGATACATTCTCTCGACAGCGAAAAGTTAGCGCGCGAGATAGACCGCAGGTGCTCAGCGCTCGGGCGCGTTATGAATGTGTTGATTGAAGTGAATATCGCGCACGAGGAGAGTAAGGGAGGAGTTTTTCCCGAAGACGTATACTCTTTTTATGACAGCATAAAGGCTCTTACCAATGTACGTATCTCGGGTCTTATGACCATGGCGCCCGCAGACTCGGGTGAAGAAGGCTTCAGAAAATACTTTACCGAGACGAAAAAGCTCTTTGACAGTTTCTGCCGTGACTGCATACCGGATGTCGATAAACCAGTGCTCTCCATGGGGATGTCGTCGAGCTGCGAGACTGCCCTTGAGTGCGGGAGCAACCTGATACGCGTAGGCAGCCGCATTTTTAATGCGAGAAAGTATTCATAAACTATTGAAATTTGCTTTCTTATATGATATACTGTAAGAAGATAAGTGTAAATATAACTTCGGAGGATATATAAAATGGGACTCGTAGACAAGATAAATCGACTCATGAACCCGGATGCGGATATGGAAGGATATGATGACGACGATTATGCATTTGACGACGGCTACACCGACGGCGGCTTTGCCACGGGAATGCAGCAGAATCAGGCGGGATATCAGCAGAATAACAATAATCAGAACGGCGCGGGTATGGGCGGCGGAAACGCCCTTGAATTAAAGGTCGTAAAGCCCGAGCGCTTTGAGGATGGTACGGCTATCGCCGACCACCTGCTCTCAAACCGCACGGTCGTTCTCAATCTTGAGGACACCAATGCCGAGGTTTCACGCCGACTTATTGATTTTCTCACGGGAGTTACC
>CAKSEI010000129.1 GCA_934446285.1 uncultured Eubacteriales bacterium
GAACGGACTTCCCTTCGACGACTCAAAGCTGCCCTCACACGACTGCGAGCACTGTCACGACGAGCACGACGCATAATGTATTCTTTTCACGCAATCCGCGTTTTTACTCCGCGATTGCGTGATTGTTTTATGCGTTCTACGGCGTATTAAGCGCAATAATCGCATTGACATACAGGCATATTAAGTGATATAATTAAGCATCAACGAATAAAAACGGAGGTTCTGATGGAAAACTACATTATACTTACCGACTCTTCCTGCGACATGCCGGAGGAGCTTGTAAAAGAATGTGAAATTGACGTGTGCCAGCTCGATGTCACACTTGACGGAGAGGATTCATGCCCGAATAATAAGCTTGATATTCCTTTTTTCTACGCAGCTCTGCGGGCTAAGCGCGGCGCTAAGACGAACGCCGTCCCCATAGGAGAGTTCATCGATATAATTGAGAAATATGCGAAAAACGGTACGGACGTGCTGTACATCGGCTTTTCCTCGGGACTTTCCGCAACTTTCAATAACGGCAGAGCCGCATGTGCGGAGTTGTCGGAGAAATATCCGGAGAGAAAGCTCATAGCCGTTGACTCTCTCTGTGCTTCCCTCGGTCAGGGACTGCTCGTATATTACGCAGCAAAGATGAAAAAGGACGGAGCAACTATAGAAGAGACGGCGGACTTCGTAACAAACGAGAGACTGCATCTCTGCCATCAGTTCACGGTAGACGACCTTTTCTTCTTACACAGAGGCGGCAGAGTAAGTGCCGCTACGGCTGTAGTCGGCAGTGCACTCGGAATTAAGCCCGTGCTGCACGTCGATAACGAGGGACATCTTATCAACATCGGTAAGGCTCGCGGCAGAAAAGCATCTATCGTCGCGCTCTTTGACGCTATGAAGCGCACCGCGATAACCGATAAATACAAGACTGTCTTTATCTCCCACGGAGACTGCGAGGAAGAGGCAAAGCTGCTCGCCGATATGGTTGAGAACGAATTTCATCCCGACAGAATTGTCATAAACTATGTAGGACCTGTCATCGGAGCACACTCGGGACCGGGTACTATAGCACTCTTCTACTACGGCAGCGAGCGCTGACGAAATATTTTTAAAAAGGCTGGGGTTTACCTCGCCTTTTTTGCGTGAAGTGCCATATACTTCCTGTTTGAGATAAGAGTGTGCGGGCAATACTTTCTGTAAGAAAGCAAAACGGAAGTTATGGTTATATGTATTACGGTAAGGTTGAGATATGCGGAATAAATACCGCGAAGCTGCCGACTCTTGGCGATGAAGAAAAGAACAGCCTCCTGCGTGCGGCAAAGAACGGAGACGGTGAGGCACGCGACAGACTGATATACGGAAATCTGCGGCTCGTGCTCTCGATAATGCAGCGATTTTCCGCGAGATGCGACTGCCCCGACGACCTCTTTCAGATAGGATGTATCGGTCTTATAAAGGCAATAGATAATTTCAATACCGAACTTGACGTTAAATTTTCGACCTACGCCGTTCCGATGATAGTAGGCGAGATAAGGCGATATTTAAGGGACAATAACGTCATACGCGTTTCGCGCTCGGTACGCGACCTCGCATACCGCGCCCTCGGCGCAAGAGAGGCACTGTCAAAGAGGTCGTCGCGGGAGCCGACGGTTGATGAGATAGCGTAGAAGATAAACGACGACGGTTATGAATGCACGCGCGAGGATGTCTCTTACGCGCTTGAAGCGATAGTCGAGCCGATTTCTCTCTATGACCCGGTCTTTAGCGACGGCGGCTCGGGAGAGACGCTGTATGTAATGGATCAGGTGAAGGATATACACAACACAGACGATACATGGCTTGAAAATATCGCCATAAACGAGGCACTGAAAAAGCTCGGCGCGCGTGAGCGCGATATAATAGAAAAAAGGTACTACAGGGGCAGAACACAAATGGAGATAGCGAGCGAAATGGGCATTTCCCAAGCGCAGGTTTCGCGCCTTGAGAAGAGTGCTCTCGCAAGAATTCAAAAAGAGCTGTAGAAAAAAGGAATAATAGCGCGGCTTCTCTTGACATTTACCGATTTTTTTTATATAATTAAGAGAAATATTCAAGAGTAATCTGGAGGAGTCTTTAATGAAGTGGACATCACTCAACGACCTGCGTGAGATGTTTCTTTCGTTCTATGAGGAAAAGGGGCATCTGCGTCATAAAAGCTTTCCGCTTGTACCTATCGGTGACAAGTCTCTTTTGCTTATAAACGCGGGCATGGCGCCGCTGAAAAAATATTTTACGGGTGAGGAAGAGCCTCCCCGCCGCCGCATGACGACCTGTCAGAAGTGCATACGCACGCCCGATATCGAGCGTGTGGGCATTACCGCGCGACACGGCACTTATTTTGAAATGCTCGGAAATTTTTCTTTCGGTGATTATTTCAAAACTGAGGCAATACACTGGGCGTGGGAGTTTATCACCACGCGCCTTGAGCTGCCCGAGGACAGACTCTGGGTTACGATATATGAGAACGACGATGAGGCGTTTTCGATATGGAACAAGCAGATAGGCATTCCCGAGGAAAAGATAGTGCGCCTCGGCAAGGAAGATAACTTCTGGGAGATAGGCTCGGGTCCCTGCGGACCGTGCTCTGAGATTTATTTCGACAGAGGCGAAAAATACGGCTGCGGCAAGCCCGACTGCAGGCCCGGATGCGACTGCGACAGATTTATGGAATTCTGGAATCTTGTCTTTACGCAGTTTGACGGCGACGGCAAGGGCGGCTACACGCCCCTTGAGCATCCGAATATCGACACGGGTATGGGGCTTGAAAGGCTCGCCTGCCTTATGCAGGGCGTCAACAACCTCTTTGAGGTCGACACGGTGCGCAATATTATGAAGGCTGTAAGCGAGCGCGCAGGTATACAGTACGGTGCAGACCCGAAAACGGATATTTCCCTGCGCGTCGTCACCGATCATATACGTTCGACTGCATTCCTCGTATGCGACGGAGTAATCCCCTCGAACGAGGGCAGAGGCTATGTACTGCGCAGGCTCCTGCGCCGCGCCGCACGTCACGGTAAGCTACTCGGTATCAAAGGAGAATTCCTCGCCGACCTTTGCAGAGTCGTTGCAAAGGAGAACGAAAACGCATATCCCGAGCTTACTGAGAAGCTGGACTATATAATGAAGATTGTCTCTCTCGAGGAGCAGAGATTTAATATCACCATAGATTCGGGTCTTGACAAGCTCACCGAAATAATAGACAGAGTAAAGAAAACCAAGGAGAGACTGCTCGCGGGCGGGGATATCTTCAAACTGAGCGATACATTCGGTTTCCCGATTGATCTGACAAGAGAAATTGCGGGCGAACACGGACTCGGAGTGGACGAGGACGGATTCCGTGCGCTGATGGACGAGCAGAAGGAGCGAGCAAGGAACGCACGCTCCGCGCTCGGAGATTACGCATGGAGTGCGCAGAGCTACGACTTTCTTGACAAGAGTAAAAAGACCGTATTCACGGGCTACGACGTCACGGAAAATGATGCGGAGATAATTGCCTTAATCGACCCCGCGACGGGAGAGGCGGTTGACAGCACCGACTGCGGAGAGGTCATTATCGTACTTGATAAGACACCTTTCTATGCGGAGAGCGGCGGTCAGGTTGCCGATACGGGAGTTATTTCCTGCGGAGAAAACAGGGCGGTTGTCGTCGATGTCAAAAAGCATGACGGCTTTTACCTGCACAGATGCGAGACGGTTACGGGTGTACTCAGCGTCGCAGACAAGGCTAAGGCGACGGTTGACAGCGAGCGCAGGGAGGCCATACGAAGAAATCACTCTGCCGCACACCTTCTGCAGGCTGCTCTCAGGCAGGTTCTCGGAAATCACGTTGAACAGGCAGGCTCTTACGTGGACGACACCCGCGTGAGATTTGACTTTTCGCATTTTGCACCTCTCTCGCATGAGGAGCTTGACGCGGTGGAGATGCTCGTAAACAAGGAAATCCTGAGGGGCGACCCGATAGCGACTGTTGAAACCGATATTGAGAGTGCAAAAAAGATGGGCGCAATGGCGCTTTTCGGAGAGAAATACGGAGCAACGGTCAGAGTCGTTAAAATGGGCAGCTTCTCGACGGAATTCTGCGGCGGAACGCATCAGGACAACACCGCGAAGATAGGACTCTTCAAGATTATTTCCGAATCCGGCGTTGCGGCGGGTGTTCGACGTATAGAGGCAACGACGGGACTCGGCATCCTTGAGCTGTTCAGGGAAAAGGAAAATCTCATACATGAGACTGCGCGCGAGCTTAAGATAGGGAACATCGCTGAGATGGCAAAGAAGGCCGTTCAGGTTCAGCGCGAGCTGCACACCGCATATAAGCAAATAGAGGCGCTCAATGCGAAGATGGCTTCCGCTCAGACCGAGGAGATAATGAAAGAAGTCACTCTCGTGCACGGCATAAAGGTCATAACAAAATCGACAAAAGGTATAGCTATCGACGTAGCACGCGGAATATGCGACAAGGTCAAGAGCGAGTTACCCGACGCCGTAATCGTCCTCTCTACAGACATAGACGGCAAGCTCAATTTCATCTGCGCAGCAGGTAAAGATGCAGTTGCCGCGGGTGTACATGCCGGCAATATATTAAAGACCGTCTCCCCCATCGCAGGCGGAAACGGCGGCGGACGTCCCGACTCGGCAACGAGCGGCGGGAAGGACGCGTCAAAGGTGGATGACGCGCTCAAGGCTGTATATGCAACAGTAGAGAGCATGGTAAAATAAAATATCCGCAAAAACAGGCAGGGCACTATGTGTGCC
>CAKSEI010000130.1 GCA_934446285.1 uncultured Eubacteriales bacterium
CGGCAAAGGAACGGGTGCGCTGAGAGCGTATCTTCAGAATATGCTGCGGCGTGACAGCAGGGTGAAGAGCTTCCGAAACGGCAAGTACGGCGAGGGTGACGCGGGGGTCACCGTCGTAGAGCTTAATTAGATGGAATTAAAAAGAATAGCGGTGCTGCACTCGCCCTTTCCCGAGAAATTCGGCATACCAAGGCAGAGCGGACTGACGGAGAATATTTCTGAGATAGTCTTTGAGAGTCAGTTCCGCGACGGTCAGGCATTGCGCGGTATAGAAGAGTTTGACAGGCTATGGCTCATATGGGGCTTTCCCGAGAGCAATCGCTCGCGGAGCGCTACCGTGCGCCCGCCTCGTCTCGGCGGAAATCGGCGTATGGGTGTTTTCGCTACACGTTCGCCTTTCCGACCCAATCCCATAGGGCTGTCAAGCGTCGGACTTGTCGGAGTTTATAAAAAGGACGGAGCGGGGACGGTGCTCAGGGTTACGGGTGCGGATATGCTCGACGGCACGGAGATATACGACATAAAGCCTTATCTTGCCTACACGGACGCATATCCTGCGGCTGCGGGCGGATTTGCCGAGCGGGCGCGTGACTATTCGCTTAAGGTCGACGAGCAAGGATGTGCGCTGCCCGAGGGGCTGCGGGATGAATTATTATCCGTCCTCTCGCAAGACCCGCGTCCCGCCTATCAGGATGACCCGGGGCGAGTCTACGGTATGAAGTATGCAAACCTTGAGATAAAATTTACCGTCGCGGACGGGGTTCTTACCGTGCAGAGCGTCGAGGAGGATTTATAATGGCGTTTTTACAGGTTAATTTCTTTTCATCCGTGCTCGGCAAGAGTACGAATATGAATGTTATACTGCCGCAGACCGCGGCGGGTCAGATAGGCATTGACGGCGATGCGGGGGACACCTATCCCGTTCTCTTTCTCCTGCACGGCATGAGCGACGACTATTCTGCATGGATGAGGTATACCTCTGTCGAGAGATACGCCGTCGAGCGGGGACTTTCCGTCGTTATGCCCGACGGGGCGCTGAGCTTTTATACCGATATGGTACACGGGCGGAAATATTTTGAATTTATCACCGAGGAATTGCCCGCCGTCTGCCGCGATTTTTTCCCCCGCATGTCGCAGAGACGGGACGGAAGGTTTATCGCGGGGCTCTCAATGGGCGGCTACGGGGCGCTAAAGGCATCTCTTACCTGCCCTCAGACCTATGGGGCAGCCGCGTCACTCTCGGGTGTCGTCGATATACAGGAATTTTGCCGCATGTCGCATGAAGGGAGGAGAAAAATCCTTTCCGAGGATTTTCCCGATATAGACGCCGTCGCGGGAACGGACGATGATATCTTTTATCTTGCGGAACGCACGGCGGGAAGAGGTGAGAAGCCGAGAATTTTCCTTCGCTGCGGCACGGAGGATATACTTATCGATATGCACAGACGCGCGTCGGACCATTTTCTCGGGCTCGGATACGATATCGACTCTTCCGAGCGACAGGGTGCGCACAGGTGGGACTTCTGGGACAAAAATATATGCGACGCACTTGATTTTCTTCTTGCCAAACCCGAATAAAATCTCCTCACGGTGACCACAATAGCCCGTGAGGGGTGAGAGATATGAGCAAGAAAAAGAATAAGCAGCACGAAAACGAAAAATCGCAGGAAAACAGTACCGAAAACAAAGAGAAATAAAAGCAAAAGCTCCGGACGGGTTTCCCGTCCGGAGTTTGTTTCGGTATACTTTATCAGAAGCAGCGTTTCTTTCCGTCCCGCTTGCAGCTTGATATGCTCTCACATCTGTAGCAGACTTCATTTTCGAGAACGTCGTCCGAAAAGAACTTCAGAATATTGTCGACTGTGGTCGACGCGATATTTGACAGAGCCTCCTCAGTGAGAAAAGCCTGATGAGAGGTCACTATGACGTTCGGCATGGTGATAAGACGTGCAAGAGTGTCGTCCCCCACGATATGCCCCGAGAAGTCCTCAAAGAATATGTCTGCCTCCTCCTCGTAGACATCGAGGCAGGCTGCGCCTATCTTTCTTTGCTTTATTCCCTCGAGCAGGTCATCGGAATTAATGAGCGCTCCGCGCGAGGTGTTGACTATTACAACGCCTTTTTTCATCTTATCTATGCTCGTGCGATTTATGAGGTGCTCCGTCTCTTCCGTCAGCGGGCAGTGCAGGGAGATTATATCGCTCTCGGCGAAAAGGCGGTCGAGGTCGGTGTACTCGGTACCCGGTATGTCTGCGGGGTATTTGTCATACGCGAGCACTCTCATGCCGAAGCCCCTGCATATGTTGATAAAGACTCTGCCTATCTTGCCCGTACCGATTACTCCCACGGTCTTGCCGTGAAAGTCAAAGCCGGTAAGGGAATTCAGACTGAAGTTGAAGTCCTTTGTCCTGATATAAGCCTTGTGAATGCGTCTGACGGAGCAGAGGAGCATAGCCATGGCGTGTTCGGCTACGGCGTAGGGAGAATAGGCGGGAACGCGCACGACGTGTATTTTTTTGTAAGCCGCACGCAGGTCGACGTTGTTGTAGCCCGCGCAGCGCAGGGCGATAAGCTTTACCCCGTAGCCGTACAGGGCGTTTATCACGTTTCCGTCGAGCGAGTCGTTGACGAAAACACATACCGCGTCATATCCCTTTGCCAGCTCCGCCGTGTCGGCGTTGAGCTTTGTCTCGTAAAATTTGAATGTCAGTCCGTCCTTGCCGGAATAACTCTCAAAAGCCTTTTTGTCATATTCCTTTGTGTCGAAAAAAGCTACCCTCATTATCTGCCTCCGTTTAATTTTTTATGCGGGAAAAACTACCGTGAGAAGCCACTTGAAGTCCTCTGTGCGATTACCGCGTGAGGACCTTTTTTATTGTTTCCGTATCGGATTTTTTTAATCGACGATATTGCTTTTCCGAGATTATTATATTATAATACAGATAAAAAGTCTGTTGTTTTTGCAACGCGATGGTAAATATGGAAGAATATTTGAGACTGCTCTCGGCGACGGAAATGTTCGCAGGGCTTGACGAAAAGGAAATAAAGGCATTGTCCGACTGCCTTTCGCTCACGTGCAGGACGTACCGCGCGGGAGGGTTTGTATTTCACGCAGGTGAAGTACCGGAGGTCATATCGATACTCTCGCACGGAAGTCTGCGCGTGCAGAAGGAGGACTATTGGGGAAATCGGACGATAGTCTCCGACGTGAAGCCGGGGGCAATCTTCGGTGAGTCGTATGCCATAGCCCGCCGACCGCTGCTCAACGATATCGTTGCCGTGAGCGACAGCACGGTTTTTCACTTCAGTGCAGATAAGCTCGCCTCCTCATGTGACAGGAGGTGCTCATACCACGCACGCGTGACTGACAATCTCATGCGCTCAATCGCATCGGGCAACCGTGCGCTTACGAAAAAGATAGACTGCATGTCGCGCAGGAGCATACGCGGCAAGCTCATGGCTTACCTCTCATTTCAGTCGAAAAAGTCGGGCGGGGCAGCCTTCCGCATTCCTTTCAACAGACAGCAGCTCGCCGACTATCTCGCAGTAGACAGGAGCGCTCTCTCTAAGGAGCTTTGCAAAATGCGCGACGACGGACTGCTTACCTTTGATAAAAACAGCTTTCGCCTGATAGATTAAAGATACGGCGCTGTCCGTCGGACAGCGCCGTGTTTTTATTTAAGCTCTATCTTCATAAAGGCTTTTTTGCCGCGCTTGAGAAGAAACTCTCCCGCGAAAGCCTCTTTTGCAAAGGATGCGTGAATGTCGGTTATCTTCTCGCCGTTTACGGTGACACCGCCTTGCTCGACGGCTCTGCGTGCCTCGCTCTTTGATGAGACAAGAGAGCTGAGCGTGAGCAGCGTGAGTATGTCTATGCTGCCGTCCGACATATAGCCGCTCTCGAGGGTGTATGTCGGGGCGTTAGCTCCCGCACCCGCTCCGCCGAATAGCGCGCGTGCGGCGCTCTGAGCCTTTTCCGCTTCCTCTTCGCCGTGGACGAGCTTTGTAAGCTCGTATGCGAGAATTTCCTTTGCGGTATTCAGCTTGCTGCCCTCCCATGAGTCCATCTCGTCTATCTGCTCGAGGGGCAGGAATGTCAGCATACGTATGAACTTGAGCACGTCCGAGTCCGCGACATTTCTCCAATATTGATAGAAATCATAGGGAGAGGTCTTGTCGGGATCAAGCCATACCGCGCCCGACTGAGTCTTGCCCATCTTCTTGCCCTCGGAGTTGAGCAGCAGGGTGATGGTCATGGCGTAAGCATCCTTGCCGAGCTTGCGTCTTATCAGCTCCGTACCGCCGAGCATATTAGACCATTGGTCGTCGCCGCCGAACTGCATATTGCAGCCGTAGTTTTTGTAGAGATGATAAAAGTCGTATGACTGCATTATCATGTAGTTGAACTCAAGGAACGACAGACCCTTTTCCATACGCTGCTTGTAGCACTCGGCGCGCAGCATATTGTTGACCGAGAAGCAGGCACCGACATCGCGCAGCAGCTCTATATAGTTGAGATCGAGCAGCCAGTCGGCATTGTTGAGTATCTGCGCCTTTCCCTCGCCGAATTCTATGAAACGGCTCATCTGTTTCTTAAAGCATTCGCAGTTGTGATCGATTGTCTCGCGCGTCATCATCTTGCGCATGTCGGTTCTGCCGGACGGGTCGCCTATCATACCCGTCCCGCCGCCGAGGAGAGCTATCGGGCGATTGCCCGCCATCTGGAGGCGCTTCATAAGGCAGAGCGC
>CAKSEI010000131.1 GCA_934446285.1 uncultured Eubacteriales bacterium
ATGTATATCCGTCGAGAAACATCGAGAGGACAGTCGCCGCGCGGTGTGCATAATCCATTTTTGCAAGCTCCGTAAGCTTTTGCGCGTCAACCTTCGGAATTTCCGTCGGCATAAAGAGTCCGCCGTCGGCGGTGAGTCCCTGTTTGATAGCCTGAGCGGCGCTTACCTTTTCCGCACCGCCTCGCGTGCTTTGATACATCATTTTTTTATCCTCTGTTTTCAAAAAAAGTATTTGCGTTTTCGTAGAATATTGCCTCAATGAGGCTGTCGGAATATCCCTCGCGACCGAGTGCGTCGGCAAGCCGATAAAGCTCAGCGGGGCATGTTATGTCCGCAGGCGTGACTTCTATTCCGTCAAAATCACAGCCGAGACATACCGTCGTCTGTCCGCCGAGGGACATATATCTGTCGATATGCCTCACGGCATCCGTCACGTCCGCCTTATCCGTACCGTTCAGGTGAAAGGGATAAAGGCTCACGCCCACGCGCGAATTCATCCCGACGAGAGCGCGGAACATGCCGTCCGTCAGATTGCGTCCGTGAGAGCAAACCGCTCTGCTGCACGAATGGGAAGCGATAACATTATCGGTAAGACCGATTGTATCGTAAAAAAGCCTGTCTGAGGCGTGTGAAAGGTCAACGGCAACACCGTGCGCAGCAAGCGCTTTTACAACTTCTCTTCCGAAATCGGTCAAGCCGACGTCGGTGTTCCACGCGCCGCCTATCTCGTTTTCGTCCCGCCATACGGGAGTAAAATAAACTATACCCTCGCGTAAAATCGCATCGAGCCTGTTTATATCCCCGCCGAGCAAATCTCCGCCTTCTACGGCGAGCATACCGCCCTCGGGCAGCAGACCTGCAGCCTTAAAGAAATTCTCGTACTGCTCATCGGGACTTTTTGAAAAGTCACTCCATACGGCGTATATCTGCTTACGCTTTGTCCATTTTCCGTCTCTGTCGAGGTGCAGCCCGCTATGCCCGAGCAGGCGCTCGTGCAGCGTGTCGCAGTGCAAATCAAAGTAGGAAAGACTCATCCGACTCCTCCCACCGCTCCGGGAAAATGCTTTATATCCGTTACGACCATCCGTCCCTGCGACTCCTTTTTATATACCTCGATTATATCTATGCGCTGCTTTTTGTCCGTAGGATTTTCGTGCAGATAGCACGCGGCGGAGTAGCGCAGCCTCTCGCGCTTTTTTCTGTCGACGGCATCCGCGGGCCTGCCGTAGCGCCCGCCGTCACGCTCTTGTCTTGTCTTTACTTCGGCAAAGATAATATATTCGCCCTTCTGTGCGATAATGTCTATCTCCCCGTGCGGCGTTCTGTAATTTCGTGCAATCACGCGGCAGCCCAGCCCGCAAAGGTAACGCGCAGCCGCGTCCTCTCCGATATCACCCGTTTGCTTTGTCGTCCTGAACAGAGCCATTTATTTTTGCAGAAATCCGAGAAAAGTGCGTCTGTGCTCGGGGCACGGACCAATCCTTCGCAGGATGTCCATATGCTCCTTTGTCGCGTATCCCTTGTGCCCGGCAAAATGATACTCGGGATAGAGCCTATCCATTTCGAGACAATACCTGTCTCTCTCAACCTTGGCAAGGATGGATGCAGCGGCGATACTCATGCTCTTTGAGTCGCCCTTTATGACCGTTTTCACCGGGAGTGTAAAGCCTCGCGCGACATTCCCGTCGACGAGCACCGCATCGGGCGGCACGGTAAGCAAATTGATCGCGCGGCGCATGGCAAGTTGAGAGGCGTTAAGAATATTTATCGAGTCTATCTCTTCGACCTCGGCGCGGGCAACGGCATAGGAGAGTGCCATTTCCTTAATAATATCATAAAGTCGCTCGCGCTTTTTTGCCGTCAGCTTTTTTGAGTCGTCAAGCCCCTCTATGATTTCGTCCGTGCGAAGGATGACGGCGGCGGCATAAACAGGACCCGCAAGCGGACCTCTGCCCGCCTCGTCCGTACCGCAGACGATTTTGTATCCCTGCGCTATAAAAGCTTTTTCTTCACTGTAATCAGGCATCGGGTGACTCCAAACTGATGCGCCCTATCTTCGCGCTCCTGAATTCGTCGAGCAGCATGACGGACGTCCTCTCGGTATTTATCTCACCGCCCGAGATGAGGAAGCCTCTCTTACGTCCTATTTTCTCAAAGACCTCGTAGTCTTCACACTCTTCGATGTCGGCGGGGTCAAGCTTATATCTCTCGCACAGCAGCGAGGGATAAAGCGCGCGCAGACGCGAAATCAGACAGACGGCGAGATACTCCGTATCCATTATTGCGTCCTTTACCGCACCGGTTAGGGCGAGGTTCTCACCTACAGTCCTGTCGTCGAACTTAGGCCAAAGTACTCCCGGCATATCAAGCAGCTCAAGTCCGCCGGGGCATTTTACCCATTGCCTTGTGAGAGTAACTCCGGGTCTGTCCTCAACCTTTGCCTTTTTTGCTCCGCAAAGTCTGTTTATAAGCGAGCTTTTACCGACATTCGGTATTCCGACAACCATGCATCTGAGTGCCTTGCCCGTCATACCCCTGCCGTTGTTCCGCTCTATTTTTTCACTTAAAAGGCTGCGCACGGACGGAGCTATTTTATCTATTCCCTCGCCGGTAATACTATCTATGAAAAGACAACTCTCGCCGCTGCGTGCAAAATCCCTTTCCCACGCCCTGTTTTTGCCAGGGTCGGAAAGTGAGCTTTTCGTGAAAAAAGTTATCATCTTCTTATCCGAGACAAGCCTGCGTATCTCGGGATTTCGTGAGCTCAAGGGTATACGCGAGTCAAGCAGCTCTATCACAGCGTCGACCTCACGGAGATTCTCGGAAATGAGTCTGCG
The DNA here is from genome assembly GCA_934446285.1 of uncultured Eubacteriales bacterium. GTDB lineage: Bacteria > Bacillota > Clostridia > Oscillospirales > CAG-272 > CAKSEI01. The sequence continues at coordinate 2,838 of CAKSEI010000131.1, forward strand.
CGTTTTCGCCATATGCCCGGGGAACCACTGTATAACCTTGCCCGGATTCACTTTACCGCTCCAAACCTGTCAAAGGGCCATATGCGTCCGATGACATGACCGACGACAAAGCGCTTATCTATAAGTCCAATCATATACGCCCTGCTGTCCGACGAATGATTTCTGTTGTCACCCATGCAGAAAATATACCCTTCGGGCACGATGTATCCTCCGTCCGCGCTTACCGCGCAGCCCGACATCACCGCGTCAAAGTCAAGGGCGTGCATATCACCCTCTTCGCGATTGACATAATCCTCGGAAAGAGGCTGACCGTCGACATAAACCTGCCAACTCTCAAAATCTATGCGTATGCTCTGCCCCCCGACGGCTATAACACGCTTGACAAGCGGGTCCTGCATATCGTTTTTACGCTGAGTTACGACGATATCTCCGCTCTTCGGAGTATAAAAGAGATTTGAGACGAGCAGAACGTCATTTTTACCCTGTTCGGCAGCAAATTCGTCACCCGCGTATGCTGCGTTTCCGTGCAGAGTCGGGTACATCGAGTGACCCGACACGGGAGAGTGACGCAGGACGAGAGTCATGACCGCGAGGACTATGCACACAGATACGGCAAACATCTCCGCCCATTCAAAAATACCGCTTACTGTTTTATTTCTCATAATTCGCTTTTCCTCAAAAATATTCACGTTAATTATATCACATTCCGCCGATTAAATCAACGGCGGATAAAAAGAAAAGAGCAAAAACAAGCAAAAACATTTGACACGGACTCATATAGGTAGTATAATAAACGCATGGAAAAGAAAAAACTGCTGATAATCGGCATAGTCATGAACTGCGCGGGAACGGAGAAATCCTTCCTCAGCTTCGCCGATTGCCTTGATTACGAAAAATACGACGTCACGCTGCTGCTCGCAAAAAAGGAGGGGCTTTTTCTCCCGCTCCTGCCGAAAGAGATAAAGGTCATGGAGATGGATAAATACGCAGATATGTTCACCCTGACCGGTGCGAGTGCCGCGGGCGTAATACGGCGCGATTTCTGCAAGAAAAATCCTTTTGTCTACTTTGAAATACTGCCCTATTTTCTCAGGATGAAACTGCACCCGTCGTCGCGCTCATTTACCGCAATGCGGCTCTGGGTTCATATGCAGAAAAAATTCCCCGACATAGGTGAGAAGTACGATGCCGCCGTCGCATATTGGGGCGACAAGACCATGTTCTACATGATAGACCACGTAAAAGCCGACAAAAAGATAGCATGGCTGCACTTCGACTACTCAAACCCGCCGCGCGATGACGAGCTATACGGAGAGTATTTCTCAAAGTGCGACAGTATAGTAACCGTCTCGGATAAAATCGATTTCAAATTAAAACGCAAGCTGCCGTATATCGCCGACCGCTGCATCATGATGGAAAACATCGAGAACCCGCGTCTGCTCCGCGAGATGGCAAAGAGTGCCGAGACCTTTAACGACGACTTCGACGGGACTCGCATACTCACTGTCGGCAGGATAAGCGAGCAAAAGGGATATGACTTCGCCGTGGAGGCCCTCGCACGACTGAGCGCCGACGGAAGAAATGTTAAGTGGTACGTGCTCGGAGGAGGAGACGAAAAAGACATCGCAAACCTAAAGGAGCTTGCACGTGTAAGCGGTGTCGCAGACAGGCTCGTGCTTCTCGGCACGACCGTAAACCCTTACGGCTATATGCGCGACTGCGACATTTATGCTCAGCCCTCACGGCATGAGGGGAAACCTATTGCCGTTGAGG
>CAKSEI010000132.1 GCA_934446285.1 uncultured Eubacteriales bacterium
ACGACGCCTCTATTGCCGGCTGACTTCACTCAGCCGGAGCCTGCAAACAATTTTGCGCATAAATCTTGACGGGACCCAATATCGGCCAGCATTTCTTGGAAGCCAGGACGATTGAAGTTTGTGCCGCTGTAACCATCATCTACATAGAACTTGTAGTTGGTAATGCCTCGGTCCTTTGCGTACTTCTCCAAAATCTGCTTTTGAGACGAGATTTGTCAAGGTGGTTTTCTGCGAAAGTACATCAGAAAATGCAATGGGGCTGCCGCACTTTGCTCGTGCGGCAGCCCTGCTGTAATTCAGCGCAGATATGCAAATGTATTGCCCAAATGGGTATCAAAGCCGAGCGCTTGATACATTCCCTCATCGCAGGGAGCGCAGGTGACGGTCAGGCTGGCAAGGGCGTTTTCTTTGCTCCATTCTTGCGCTGCTTGTGCCAGTAGCCGGGCAGCGCCTTTTTTGCGGAACACAGGTTCAATGTAAAAGTCATCGAATATCCCAACATCGGTGCAGGCGAAGGTGGAAAAGCATCGGGATATACTGCACATCCCCACTGCCCGATAGCCCCGCCTTGCCACAAAGAACGTGATCTTCCCATCCCGGATGGCCTGCGCCAGCTGTTCCTGCTTTTCCTCCGTTGACGGTGCTTCTCCAATCTCTTTGAGAAAGCCGTTTTCCAGTTTTTTTAGCTGCCAGTCATCCGGGTCGGCGAGAAGCTTTGCGGTAATCGGAAAATTTTCTTCCGGGGGCAGGAGCATCAGCGGTTCGCCCCATTCGTCCGCACCGTTTTCGATAAAACCCATCGATTCCCAGAAATGACGCCGCCGTTCATTGCCGCCATAATTTAGCTCCGCATAACGTGCGCCGTGTTCTTTCGCCCAGTACAGAAGCGTTCCTGCACACGCTTTTCCCGTGCCGCTGCCCCGAAACTCCGGGTAGACGCAGAACTCCATGATAAAGCACTTGCCGTCCTCTGTGGTGAAGATCACCGGCATAGCAAAGCCGATATCCTGTCCGCCCCGATGGAAGAACAGGAAGAAGCAGCGATTCTGCGGCCTGCCGTAGATATTCATCATGTGGTCACGATACGCTTGACCAAGGAAATATTCCAGATCTTCCTTGTCGGAGTCGGGGAAAATATCCCGCTTGTGATAGGCGTGAAGCTGCTCCCAGAAGGCAGCAACATCGTTTTCCGTGACGGCTTCACGGATGGCGATTTGTTTTTTCATTTTGTTTCCTCCAAAATTTTATTCGGAGGGTTAGGAAGCGTGAACCCTCCATACACGATTCATCTTCATAAAAACCACACCTTTCTTAATCAAATTTGTATTCAGATGCCGATTGCGGCACGGATACCCTTCCAACTGTTTAAATATCACACGATTCTTTCATAAATCCACAGCAACCGATTTCGGACAATTCATAGAATCCCATCGACTTGTAAAAAGCAATGGTTTTCGGTGTGCGATCCGTTGCCAACTCAATCTGACGAACATGGCTGTATCGGCTCAGGATGGCTTGTAAGAGTGCAGAGCCAAACCCTTTTCGCTGATGCTCCGGAAACACCAATATGTCTTGCACAAACACGATGGTATGACCATCGCCCACGGTGCGAATGATGCCAAGAAGCTGATCACCCTCATAAGCGGCAAGGGTCAGCATAGAGCTTTCAAGGCCTTTACGCAGCGCCTCCGGCTGATCGGTGTAGGCCGTCCAGCCAACACTCGTGTATAAGCGCAGAATTTCTGATTCGTTATATGTCTTGTATTCTCTGATTTCCATATTAAGTAACCTCCATTCGAATTTTACGGAAACTGTTACTTATCTCTGCGCAATCTCATGGTTAGTCCTCCTCGCCGTTGAATACAAATAACAAAATAATTATACCACCAAGACACAAGCTTTTCCACACTTTTCTCTCGCAAAGCAAGAAGCGGGAGTGCATCGTTCAAAATGCACTCCCGCTGATTTTTTATCGCTCCAAAGTGTCTCGACTTTTCTTCTTGTTTTGCTTCTGCTGTGGCTGTTGTTGCTGTTTCTGACGCAGACGTTCACGGATGAAGCGTGTCTCCGCTTCCTCATGAAGCATATCAGATACATCCCGTTTGCTGTCGTACATCATAAGCGGCTGGTATCTGTCGCCGTAGGCAGATTGCACACAGTCAACCGCAGAACGCTCCATTGCAGGGCGCAGGGCAAGCCTTGCGTCCTGTAATTTGTCCGAATCAAATTCCGCCGACTGCGACTTTAGCTCGGCGTATTGCTGCAAGGCATCGTTCAGCTCAGCCGTATACTTTTCTTCCTGCTGAGACAGCTTCTTGAGTGTCGCTTCCATCGTGGAAATGTCCTTTTTCACAGCGGTAATACCGGCATCATCCGTACATTCCAGCGAGTGCAGCAGCATATCTTTCTCGGATTTCAACTCCTCCAATTCCTCGGTCAGCTCCGCAATGCGGCGGGACAGCTCGTGCTGCTTTGGAATGAGATAGAAGGGCGTCTCCTTCTTTTCAGCAAGCAAAGATTTGCGTTGCTTGCCCTTACCCCGAATCTCCTGAACCAGCTCGGTATAGCGCACCAGCTTCGGCTGAACAGCGTGGATATATTCCTTCATGCGCTGCCTGCCCCGGCCGATATGCCGCAGCTGATAGTGGAAAACAATCATATTCGCTCGCAGATTTTCCATCGCCTCGGCAATGGCCGGGAGGGTATTCTTTACCGCTTGTGCCAGCTTTCTGGCCGCAGCTTTCAGCTCCCGCAGCAGCGCATTGTCTGCCCTGATCTGCCGGTTCAGTTCGCAGCGGTCAGAGAGGATTCCCTTGCGCTCCAACGCCTGCGCTGCCACTCCCTCGTGGATGGTAGGAATCTCATCCAGTCCCCGCGCGGCGTTGCTGCGGTGGTCAATGCGTTCCTCACGTCCCGCGCGTTCCAGACAGCGGTTGGACACGTCAGCCCATGCCGCCCGCCATACCGCAAGCTGTTCCTCGCTGTTCCAGCGCTCGGAGATGGGATTCTGCCTGCCGTAGCGGGTGCTTTTGGGATGCTTGTCAGCCCGGACAAGCCCCTGTGCCTCGGCAACAGACGGCGTCATATACACCTTCTTCTTGCCGACCTTGTAGGGATACTGTTTCTCCCAGCCCTCGTTCTGTGCCGTCCGGAACTCAGCGGCAGTGAAGCCGCGTTCCTCGCCGTTTTTCATGCAGAGGTATTCCTTCTCGGTCTTGTACTGCCACTTGCCCTGTTCATCCAACGGGCGCACTGTCAGCAGAATGTGGGCATGGGGATTGTGGCCGTCTGTGTCATGAATGGCAGCATCGGCGCACATCCCGTTTGATACGAACTGCTCCCGGATAAATTCTTGCAGCAACTCGATCTGCTCTGTGCGAGATAGTTCTATGGGCAGGGCAACGACAAACTCCCGTGCCAATCGGCTGTCCTTGGCTGTCTCTACTTCTTCCACGGCGTTCCATAGCTGCTCCCGGTCGTTCCATTCGGGCGGTGCCATAGCAGGGAGAAACACATTCTGCCAGACAAGCCCCTGCTTTTTCCTGTAGTCATGCTGTATCCCGTCGTAATCGTTGTAGAGACGGGAACAGCTCAGATAAGCGGAAGCGGCCACAGCGGAGCGCCCCGCACCCCGGCTGACCACCTTCGCTTCCAGATGGTAAATTGCCATCGTTCGTTCACCTCGTTCTCTTTTTTTTCTGTTTCTCTTTCGCAAAAGAGAAAATGGACGGGCTGAATGCCCGTCCATCTCTGCGGCAAAGCTGCCGGTGGCAGGTTTGCGCAGGCGGTTGGAGAAATAGTGTCGGTTGAAGCGACGGTATTTGTCCAATCGCGCAGACGATGACAGCAGTACTCACTGGTGCTGTGGCATTGTCTGGAGGCTGCCGCAGCAGCCGCATCTGCCTCGCAGAGCGCACGGCTTGCCAACGGCAAGTACCACCGCCCCTTCGGGTGGTGAGTAAGTGCGCCCTTCGGGAGAAAAAAGAGGAAGGCTCCCGGTTTCCCGGAAACCTCCCAGCGGATTCAATCGTGCTGCGGCAGCTTCTGCATCAGGTAATCCTCCAGCGCAGACAGATCCATCGTCCGCACCTCCGGCAGTACCTTTTCCAAAATCGCACCCTCCTGAATGAGCCTGCGAGTCCTCGCTTTGCGCTCCTTGACACGATCCCGCGCCTGCGCTTCTTCCAATCGGTGCTGCGCCTGCAACAGCTTCTTTTCCGCGTCTGTCATGTGAAAAATCCTCCTTATCCTCGTTTCTGCCAGACGATTTCATAGCCCAGCGCGTCGGCAAGCTGGACAGCCTCGACATAACGCAGGGATTCCCGCTGGAGCTTGTTGGACAGGTTGGAGACGCTGTCAGACCAGCCGTGTTCGTCCCGCAGCAGATCGACCACCTCCTGCATGGTCATGCCCTGACGAACGATGTACGACTTGATCTCATTTCTCAGATTGGATTTCATTAGCTTTTTACCTCCATATTTTCGTGATATTGGTTTTTGAGTAAGTGAACTGTGTGCGCTTTGCGGTGAAAAATCTGCCG
>CAKSEI010000133.1 GCA_934446285.1 uncultured Eubacteriales bacterium
TACATAATGTTTGCATTATCATTTATTTTCGTATCGGTCCTTTTTCTTCGCGGGACGGGCGATATCGAGAAAATAATTTTCATCGCATTTATCGTTGGAAACGCCGTATACTACGCCGTCGGAATAATACTTGCTTTTGCCTTTAAGGACAACAGGGCATTCTGCAAATATATATGTCCCGTCACGGTATTTCTCAAGCCCATGAGCTATTTTGCCCTTTTCAGGGTAAAATGCGACAAGACAAAGTGCGTCTCCTGCGGCAAGTGCCGCAAGGTATGCCCGATGAATGTCGATATGACGGACAACTCGCGCAGGCGCGAAAACGGGACAGAATGCATACTCTGTATGGAATGCTCGGAGATCTGCCCGAAAAAAGCGCTTTAAAAAGCTTGTGCAGCTTTTTTGAAAAAAAGCTGCGCAAAAAACTTCAAATAAAAGGGTAAGCGAGAGCATTTTTCTCTCAAAAAAGCTTTAGTAAATAGACAAGCTAAAGCATTTCTTATACAAAAGTTTTTGCCGGGCTTTTTCGGGAAGGCTCGTGCCGACGTCTCCCGATTTGTAAAATCAAAAGGAGAGCCTCTCGTGAAGAGCGGTTCTCCTTTTATTTTTTTAACTTTCGGCGGGTTTCTGCCGTTTTTATTTTGCGATTATTTTACGACCTTATAGCCCGCGTCGGCGACGGCGCGCTCTATCTCACTGTCCGTGACTTTGCCTTTAAGCTCCAGCTTTACCTCGCCTGCGGTGTGATCGGCTTGAGCACTCTCTACTCCGGGCAGCGCCTCAAGCGCCTGTTTTACGTGCGCCTCGCAGTGGGTGCACATCATTCCCTCGACCTTTATTACCTTTTTCATTTTGTTTGTCTCCCTTTCTGTTTTTGTTTCGGTTTTTATTTCGCTTTTTGTTTCGTTCTTAACATTTTTAGAATGCCTGCCGTGAACCTTGTAAAGGTTGAGACGCAGCGCATTTGTCACGACGCATACGCTCGACAGGCTCATGGCTGCCGCTCCGAACATGGGGCTTAGTTCCAGTCCGAAGCGGACAAAAGCACCCGCAGCTACCGGTATGCCGACGGTATTGTATACAAATGCCCAGAAGAGGTTTTCTCTTATATTGCGCAGAGCCGCACGTCCGAGCCCTATGGCTGCCGGCACTCCGTTGAGGCGCAAGCCGACGAGAACTATATCCGCGGAGTCAATAGCAATATCAGCTCCCGCGCCTATGGCGATACCGACATCTGCCCCCGCGAGCGCGGGCGAATCGTTTATGCCGTCGCCGACCATGGCGACCTTGCCCTCACGCGAAAGCTCTCTTACGACCTTTTCCTTGCCGTCGGGCAGCACGCCCGCGACTACCTCGTCTATACCGACGCCCGCCGCTACCGCGCGTGCGGTGCGTTCGTTGTCGCCGGTCAGCATGACGACCCGCACGCCCATATTCTTAAGTCGTGCTATCGCCTCGGCGCTCTCTTCCTTTACCGTATCAGCCACGGCGATAATACCGAGCGGGCGCTCGCCCGAGGCGAAGAAGAGCGGCGTCTTGCCCTCGGAGGACAGTCTGTCTGCGTGCTCCGCGAGCTTACCCGCCCACGCTTTCATGGACTTAAGGTTTCCGCCGCGCAGCTTCCCGCCGTTGTAATCAGCCTCTACACCGCTGCCGGGAAGTGCCTTGAAATTAACAACCGGGAAAAGCTCCGTTCCCTTCTTCTCACCGTATTCGCACACGGCGCGTGCGAGCGGATGTTCACTTGATTTTTCAAGGGAGCAGGCAGTGCGTAAAAGCTCATCTTCACTCACTCCGTCCGCGGTAATAATATCGGTCACGCGAGGCATCCCCTGCGTCACAGTACCCGTCTTATCGAGTGCAACGGTCTTTATCCTGCCCGCCGCCTCGATAGATGCGGCGCTCTTATAGAGTATACCGTTTTTAGCCCCCACGCCGCTTGCCACCATGACCGCAACGGGAGTCGCAAGCCCGAGAGCACAAGGACAGCTTATGACAAGCACGGAAATCGCGCGTGCAAGTGCATATCCTACCTGCGCACCCGTTACCATCCAGATAATAAACGTCAGCGCCGCTATACTCATGACGGCGGGGACGAATATGCCCGCCACTCTGTCTGCGGTCTTTGCTATCGGAGCTTTGGTTGCCGAGGCATCCGAGACAAGCTTTATTATCTGTGAGAGTGCGGTGTCCTCGCCTACGCGCGTCGCGCGGCACTCAAGGTATCCTGAGGTATTTATAGTCGCTGCATGGACCTCGTCGCCCTCGGCTTTGTCGGCGGGGATGCTCTCACCCGTGAGGACCGACTCATTTATCGCGCTGTTTCCCTTGACTATGACTCCGTCTGCGGGAATGCTCTCGCCCGGACGCACGACGTATATATCTCCCACGCGCACGTCCTTCGCGGGGATGGTTTCTTCATTTCCCCCGCGTATGACGCAGGCTGTCGCAGGTGTGAGACTTATGAGCTCCTCTAGGGCGCTCGTGGTCTTGCCCTTTGAGTGTGCCTCGAGCGTTTTTCCCACCGTGATGAGCGTAAGAATCATAGCCGCCGACTCAAAGTACAGGCTGTGTACTAAATGCATTGCGTGCATACCGCCGTCCGCCGTCATGGAAAAGACGGTATAAACACTGTATACAAACGCAGCACCCGAGCCGAGCGCCACGAGCGTATCCATATTCGGAGCGCGACGCGCAAGGGCGGTGAAGCCGGACACGAAGAATTTCTTGTTTATCACCATCACGGCAATACACAGGAGCATTTGCAGCATGGCCTCGGCGATATAATTATTCTCAAAGAATGCGGGCACGCGCCATCCCCACATGCTGTGCCCCATAGAAAAGTACATGAGCACACATAAGAGCACGGCGGAGGAGATAAGCCTTACCTTAAGAGCGCGCGCCTCCGTTTTCTTCCCTTTTTTATCCGTTTTCTCACTGCCCGAGCTGTCCGAGCCGTCGGCGGGAGCGGCACCGTAGCCTGCCTTCTCGACTGCGGAAATTATCTGCTCTCTTGTCGCCTCACCTTCGACAATCATCGTGCCGGTGAGCAAATTTACCGAGCATTCCTTAACGCCGTCAAGGGCGTCCACTGCCTTTTCCACGCGTGCGCTGCACGCGGCGCAGCTCATACCCGTAACATTGAATTTTCCCGTTTTTGTCACCTCAATTCATCAGTTTCTGAAGAGTCTCCACAAGCTCCTCGACCGTTTCTTCCTTTCCCTCTTTTATATCTCGCGTGACACAGCCGCGTATATGCTGCGACAGTATCTCACGATTGAAAGCGCGAAGTGCGGCGTTCACGGCTGAAACCTGAATTAAAATATCGGTGCAGTATGCGTCCTTTTCCACCATTCCGCGGATGCCGCGTATCTGCCCCTCTATGCGGCTGAGTCTGTTCATCAGGCTCTTGCGCTCGCTTTCCTCTCTCTGTGTCGTCTTATTAGTATGACAGCATTTACCCATATCGTATCCTCCATACCCCCTTGGGGTATCTGCATTATATACCCCACGCGGGTATTTGTCAAGGGCATTTGCGATTTTTTTATAAATTATTTTTTCCGTATTTTCGCGCGGTATACAAAAAATCCGCATCGGGGTAAACAGATGCGGATTGGGTTTTATTATACATAAATAAACCAGGAGGCAAGCGTCGCGCCTACGCCCGAGAGCGTGCCGAAGATAAGCTGAGACGCGGTATGCCTCTTTGAATACAGGCTCGCCCAGAAGCTCGCGACACACACGGGCAGACAGATGAGAAATGCCTTTATCCCGAAGATACAGTACGCGAGGGTCGCAGGTCCTGCGACGGCGCACGCGTGCCCGCTCGCCCTTATCCTAAACACCTTATTAAAGAGCGTGAGCACCGTAGCCGACAGCAGATACGATAAAAACACGAACATCGTGCCGCCTTCAAGGTGCAGAACGCAGCCGAGCGCAAACGCAGCCGCATACCCCGCACCCGAGAGTACAAAAGCAAGTCGCCGCTGTTCCTCCCTCCCGCGTTTAAATACATAGGCGAAAGTCGGCAGCACAGCTATGAGCAGCACGCCGATAATATATGCCCTCAGCGGGAATATATCCCGCCGCACCGAAAACAGCAGCGTAAAGAGCGCAAGCGCAAGCAGCGGCGGAGCGGTTATTATTCTTATGGCTTTTGCAGTCTTTTTCATTTTTCACTCCGTTCTGAGAGCGACTACCGGGTCCTTCTTCGCCGCTATCCTTGATGGAACGAGTCCCGCGATAAACGTAAGCAGGCAGCTGATAAGCACGAGAGCTAAACCTCCCTGCCACGGCAGTGCCGCACCTACCCCGGAGACTCCCGAGATTGTCCTGATGAGGAAATTTATCGGGACGGTCAGTATAAGAGTTATTCCGATACCGATAATTCCTGCGGAAAAGCCGACGATAAGCGTCTCGGCATTGAATACGCGCGAGACATCCTTTTTCGACGCGCCGATTGAGCGCAGTATGCCTATCTCCTTTGTCCTCTCGAGCACTGAGATA
>CAKSEI010000134.1 GCA_934446285.1 uncultured Eubacteriales bacterium
GGAACGGATGGAATTGATGGTCGAGCAGAACAACGACTATCTCGATGACGAGCGGTGCAATCTGAACATTCAGCTCTCCCGCCCCATTCTGCTGATTGCAGACATCGGCCGATGGGATGGGCGGTATCCCGGTTATGCCGAGATCAAAAGCGGCAATATCCGCGATTGCCTGTATTCTGAGATGGACTATTCCACATGGTATGTAGACCGGCTGGGCGATCTGCGCTGCGATGCCGTACATCACGACGGCACGAACCATTATCTCTACCGTGCCTACAAGGAGAATGTGAGCGAAGCACAGATCGACCGGCTGAAAGAAAAGCTGTACAGCGGCACCGCCACCCGCGCCGATGTGACCCGTGTGACAAAGCGCCTGGGCGACGAGATCGGGCGGGTCTACGGCTGGCGGTTTCCGCCCGTCCGGGAAGCGGCGCGAGAAAGATAGGAGGAAAACGGTATGTCTGTTGATGCAAGAAAAGAACGCTTTGAGCTGGTGGAGGTGTTTGACCGTCCCATGCTCTTTACCTGCCTGCGGGTAGACCGAAACACGGTGCCCAAGGGGCTGTATCTCTATGAGGTACGCAATGATGACGATCAGTGCGGGATCCCCGTGGAGATCGGCCGCTGGATCATGGTTAACCACTGGGGAACGCTGCTGTCTGCGACACCCATCAAGCTGGAGCCGAACCGGTACAATAACAACGCCTACCGCCATATCGACCCGGAAAACGACTGGAACTCCACCGGCGAGCTGTGTTCGGCCAGGGAATATATGGATAAATACCTGCTGAAAAAGGACAGGGAAAAACCAAAGGAAAGATAGGAGGTGCTGCCCATGGCACGCAGATTTCAGGAGATCACGGAGGTTTACCGGCAGGAGATCGCCGCACTGGCCCGCGCAGACCGGTGGACGGCATTTCTGCGCTCTGCCTGCCGGAATTATAAGCTGCCCTTTGAGGAGCAGGTGCTGGTACACGCGCAGCGCCCGGACGCAACGGCTGTGTTGGAGATAGAGCGCTGGAACCGTCAATTCGGCCGATGGGTCAATAAGGGTGCTACCGGCATTGCCGTATTTGATCGGGACTATCCGGGACGCACGCGCCTCAAGTATTATTTTGATATATCCGACACCCACGAAAGCCGTTTGTCCCGCCCCGTGCCGCTCTGGCAGGTGCCTGCCGAGCAGGAGCCGGATGTGATCGAAGCGTTGGAAAACCGATTCGGTGCGCTGGACGATAAAGGCACATTGGAGGAAGCCATAGTATCCGCCATGGAAAACGCTGCGGCGGACAATATGACAGACTATCTTGATGATCTGCGAAACTGCCGGAACAACAGCCTGCTGGAAGAACTGGACGAGCTGAATTTGTCGGTTCTCTATCGCCGTCTGCTGGAGAACAGTACGGCGTATATGTTGATGTGCCGCTGCGGGCTGGAACCGGATGAATATTTTGATCCGGAGGATTTCTCCGAGGTGTTCAATTTCAATACCCCGGAAACGCTGAATGCCCTGGGCGTGGCCACACGGGATATTGCCGAAAGCGGTTTGAGCGCCATCGCATTGACCGTCCGAAGCCGTCAAAAGCAAATTCGCACAATTGCGCAGACACCGGAAAATGAGTATCCTATAGACAAGCAAACAGAAACACAGACCGAAAGGAGCGAAAACCATGGAACTGACATACACGATGAAGGACGGCTATCGGCTGCCGGATCTGCTGCCGCCGCAGGAGCCGGAAACAGCCCTTGGGAAATACGGCCTGCTGCGCCGGAGGTATCTGAAGGAGCACCGGAAGGTGCTGTTCACGAACCTGCTGACATCGGGCAGGCTGAACGGGCATCTGGCGGAGATCGACCGGACGGCGCGGCAGCGCGTGGAACAGACGGTGACGGCGATGGCACAGGCCGGGGGCGTGACGGAGGAGCTGAAAGCCGCCGACCCGATGAAGTGGGTGGGGCTGATGAACAACCTGAGAAACGCCGCCGAGGAGACAGTGCTGGCGGAGCTGATCTACAGCTGAACACCGAACCCGAAGAAGCGGACAGTGCGGAGGAAGCAACCTCTGAGCTGCCCGCCTTTTTGGATGAAAAGAAAATTTTCGCCATCATTGAAAACCGCAATGATGATCTGATCTACAAGAAGGCGCAGATCGAACTGTTTTTCCGGTCACATCCGGACGAGGCCGAGCGTGCCGAATATCTCCGCTCGGCATATCAAGACCGTTTCACCGAGATCCTTGCAGACGGAGCACGGCTGGGGTATCGTCCGCAGAAAAACGGTCTGCTCATGTGGGAGGGTGCATATCTTTCCCGTACCAGCGAAAGCGTTTTTTCATGGAAGCTGGTGGCAGGCTTTACGGCACAGCTCATTGACAAACGGGAATACTATGTCAACACTGAGATCAAACCGTTTGTGCCGATGGAATCACAGCAGCTTACGCTGTTTGATATGCCTGCATTCGACCAACCGGAGGATTTACCGGCCGCACCGCTGTTTTCCCATCCCAAGCTGCCGCAGCAGATCATTGACGAAGCCCTGTGTGTAGGAGCCAACGATGAGCATAGCCGGCTGATCATCTGCGCTTACTTTATGAAGGATAAGCCGGACAACGCCGCATTCCTGCAAAAACACTATGGAGAGAACGGTGCGGGCTTCTATTTTGGCGGAGAGAAAGTTTCGCTTTGGTATGACGCCGAGGGGATGCGTATTGCCCGCGGCAGCACGGCACAGCGGAGCCATGCCACGCTGATTTCCTGGGAGGAAGCGGCAAAGCGTATCCGGGAACTGCTGGAGCTGGGGCGGTATATGCCGCAAAGTGAATTGGATGAGGTCGATCACTACGAGCGGATGCGGCTTGCTGACAGCATTGCCTACACCAGCCGGGACATGACAGCAGAAGCAAGAAACGCGGGATTTCTGCCGCTGGCCATGCTGGCGCAATCCGTCAAGGGCGGCTATCCGGAAACGCAGAAGCAAATTTATGAGCTTCTCTGTGCGCCGGATACGCTGCAAAAGTGCGTGGACGAATGGACGGCGTTCAACGCTGCGCTGGATGCAGGGCAAGACCTTTTGCGTTTCCGCTTTTACCGTCCGAAAGAGATACTGGAGCGGCTCCGTGATCTACAACGGGAGCCGCTTCATTTTACCGTTGCCGACGGGTTTGCTCCCGACCGGCAATTTTTTATTTCCGCCGATGAGGTGGACAAGGTGCTGCGCGGCGGCAATCACAGCACCGGCTATCGCCTCGGTGTGTATGCCTTTTATGCTACCCACAAAGATAAGGCCGAGCGTGAAAAATACCTCAAGGATTATCACGGCGAGTACAGCGGTCATAGCGGCGGGAATGACAATCTCACCCACACCCGCGGCAAGGGCATCGAGTTCAGCCACGGCAGGATCACGGCCCCCTATGCCAAGGTCACGCTGAAATGGCCGGAGGCGGCCAAACGCATCGGAGAATTGATCTCCCAGAACAAATTTCTCTCCGATGCCGACCGGGCGGCCATGCCGGAATATGAGCGGGAACAGCTGGCCCGGAAGATCGTCAACTTTTTCATGGATACACCGGACGATATCGTGCGGCCGTTTTCGCAAAACGCCATTGCAGACTATTGGGAGTGCGTAAAGACCGTGGCTGCGCAGCTCTCCGACGCCGACCGCGTGCTGGAAATTCATCAGAATATGCTCCCTGCCTGGGAAGCTACGAAAGAGGCGGATCGGCACTATACCCTGCGAAAGCAGGGCATAGAAGCCATGCGTGCCTATCTGGATGGCACCTATTCCGTGTTTGGCCTTGAGAAAACCCTGCAAACGCCAACGACCGAGGCCGTTTCCGAACGGCCGGCAGCAGAACCGGAGGTGTCGGAGCCGGAACCGCCCACAGCGGAAGCGGAAACCTCAGAGATAGAACCGGCATTACCTGCCGAAAAAAAAGCTGTTCTCACCGCGCCGCAGCCCAAACGGGAGCGTGTGCGGTTTGCGCCGCTCTATCCGGAAATACCGGCCGGGCAGCGACACGACTTTCACATCACGGATCGGGAGCTGGGTGTGGGCAGCAAGGCGGAAAAGTATGCGGCCAATGTGGCGGCGATCCGCACTCTGCAAACAGTGGAAAGCGAAAACCGGCTGGCGACACCGCAGGAGCAGGAGATCCTTTCCCGCTATGTGGGCTGGGGCGGCCTTGCCGATTGCTTCGATGAAAAGTACAGCCGGTATGCCGAGCTGAAAGCGCTGCTCACCGAGGAGGAATATGCCGCCGCGCGGGCCAGCAGCCTGACCGCCTTTTATACCTCTCCCATCATCATCGACGCCATCTACAAGGCGCTGGCACAGATGGGTTTGGAAAGCGGCAATCTGTTGGAGCCGGCCTGCGGCGTCGGCAACTTCATCGGAATGCTGCCGGACAGCATGAGCGCCTGCAAAGCCTACGGTGTGGAGC
>CAKSEI010000135.1 GCA_934446285.1 uncultured Eubacteriales bacterium
TAATGGGACTGCCCGTGCTGTCGATGGAGCTTGCCGTCGGGCGCGCGAGCAGAAAGAGCGCAGTCCTCGCCTACAAGGCACTTGAAAAGCCCGGAGCAAAGTGGCATATACACGGTTGGTTTGCAGTTGTGGGCTGCTATCTGCTCATGATGTACTATACGAACGTATCGGGTTGGATGCTTAACTACTTTTTTAAATTTGCAGCCGGTACTTTTTCTGCAGGCATGGACACGCAGGCAAGTGCCGGGGTTTTCTCGGATATGCTCGCAGATCCTGCCGAGATGGGCTTGTGGATGGGTGTTACGGTTGTCGCGGGAATTATCGTGTGCAGCGTAGGGCTGCGCAAGGGGCTTGAGCGCATAAGCAAATTTATGATGAGCGCGCTTTTTATTCTTATTATTGTGCTCGCCGTTCACAGCTTTACTCTCTCGGGTGCGGGAGAGGGAATAAGGTTTTACCTCGTGCCGAATACGGAGAACGTAAAAAACGTAGGTATCGGCAATGTTATCGCCGCCGCGATGAATCAGTCGTTCTTTACTCTCAGCCTCGGTATTGCCGCGATGGAAATCTTCGGCAGCTATATGAATAAGGATCATTCGCTGCTCGGAGAGGGCGCGCGCATATGCGCTCTTGATACCTTTGTCGCCGTTGCCTCGGGGCTTATTATATTCCCCGCGTGCTTCAGCTACGGGGTGGAGGTCACGTCCGGACCGAGCCTTATTTTCGTAACTCTGCCGAATGTCTTTGTAAATATGCACGGCGGCAGGGTGTGGGGAAGTCTCTTCTTCCTCTTTATGACCTTTGCCTCTTTCTCAACGGTTATTGCCGTCTTTGAAAATATCATCTCGTCATGCATGGACAATTTCGGATGGTCGAGAAAGAAAGCCTCGGCGATAAACGGCATTATAATATTTGCGACAAGCATACCGTGCGTGCTCGGATATAATCTGCTCTCGTCTTTTCACCCGATAGGCGGGCGCGACGTGCTCGACAGCGAGGACTTCCTCGTGAGCAATATCCTCCTGCCGCTCGGCTCGCTCGTTTATCTGCTCTTCTGCGTGACGCGCTTCGGCTGGGGTTTTGACAAATACGCCGCGGAGGCGAACACGGGCAGGGGACTCAAGGTACGTGCGTGGATGAAGCCCTATTTTCGCTACGTGCTGCCGCTCTTTATACTCGCAATATTTATAATAGGTCTGATCGGCAACTGATTTTACGGAGAAAAACATGAGGTATTTAATAAAAATACTGCCGGGAGCGGCTCTCGCGCTCGTTATAGCCGCTGCGGCAAAGCTGCTTGAGAGAGCGGAAGAGGCAGCGGGACTGCACTTTATCGGCGCGTCGGTCATAGCGCTCTTTATCGGCATGGCGGTGAACGCCGTAAAAAAGCCGGGCGAAAAAACATCACCCGGAATAAAATTTACGTCAAAAAAGATACTTAAATTTGCGATAATTCTTCTCGGCGCGAGCCTGAATATCCGCACGGTGCTCACCGTCGGCAGGTTTTCGCTTACCGTAATGCTCTTTACCCTTGCGACATGCTTCGGGCTCGGCGCGCTTATCGGACGAGCGCTCGGACTGGGCTGGAAAACAAGCAGCATTATAAACGCGGGCACGGGCATATGCGGCGGCTCTGCCATAGCGGCGATTGCTCCCGTAATCGAGGCGGACGACTCGGATATCGCATACGGCATGTCGGCTACTTTCCTTTTTGATACCGTGATGATTGTGCTCTTCCCGATATTCGGAAAAATGCTCGGGCTGTCGGATGCTGCGTTCGGACTCTGGGCGGGCACAGCCGTCAATGATACATCGAGCGTCGTCGCGACGGGATACGCCTTCAGCGAGAGCGCCGGCGACTTTGCCACTATGGTGAAACTAACTCGAACTCTTGCCATTATTCCCGCGGTGCTTGTCTTTGCCGCAGTCAACATATATATAAAAAAGCACGAAAGCGGGCAGGGCGGCAAGGTAAAGGTTGATATCGTGAAGATATTCCCCTATTTCATACTCGGTTTCCTTGCCATGTCGATTGTCGCGAGCCTCGGGCTTATTCCTGCGGAAGTCGCATCTGTTTTCAAGAGCGTGAGCAAATTTCTTATGACCGCAGCCCTTGCCGCGATAGGACTGAATACCGACTTCCGCACTCTCGCGCGCTCGGGGGCAAAGCCTATGCTGCACGGTTTTATCGTTTCGGCTCTTGTCGTGCTCGTCGCGATAGGCGTTGAATATATGATAGGGGTTGCTCCCGTCGGTACGCTGTGAGATGATAGTCGGATAGCTATATGTGCTTTTTCGGGAAAGCAACAATTAAACAAATCAGGGAGAAGCCCTCACGCAGAGGGCTTCTCCCTTTTTACGCCTGCGGCGCAAAATTCACGGCTTTTTAAAAAAGCTCGAAAAAGTCTTTTAATAAAGGGGTAAGCGGCGGCGTTACCTATACCGTATATCCGAGCGGCTTTACGGCGCGCGCGAGTATGCCGTTCATTTTGGCTTAGGCAATGCCGTAGTTGGTCATGGGTACGCCTCGCTCGGCACACCGCTCCCTGCGGCTGCTCATTTCTTTTTCGTTCAGCATACAACCGCCGCAGTGGACGACGAGCGTATAATCCTCCGGCGAGCGCGGGAAGTCCGCGCCGGACGTGAACTCAAAAATCGGCTGCACGCCCGTATATGCGCGTATCATGCGCGGCAGCTTTTCAGTGCCGATGTCTCCGCACTGCCTGTGGTGGGTGCAGCCCTCGGAGATCAGCACTCTGTCGCCGTCGTGCAGGTTGTCCAGCTGCGCAGCGCCCACGAGCGCGCCGTCGAGGGCGCCCTTGTATCTTGCGAAAAGAATTGAAAAAGATGTGAGCGGTACATCCGGCGGGAGAATATTATTTACGTATCCGAATGCCTGAGAGTCGGTTATGACGAGGCAGGGAGATGTCCGCAGACAGTTGAGCGCCGCCTCAAGCTCCGTCTCCCGCGTGACGACGGGTATCGCACCCGCGTCGAGAATGTCGCGCAGGGTCTGCTGCTGCGGCAGTATAAGTCTGCCTTTCGGTGCGGCACTGTCTATCGGGGTTACGAGCACTACCGTGTCAAGCGGCGAGATAAGGTCGGAGACTATTTTCTTCTCTTTTCCCGTGCCGACGGCAAGGCGTCCGAGCATTTCCTTGAGCTCGTTTATATTTTCGCCTGTTTTCGAGCTTACGTATATTTCGTTTGCACGTATATCATAGCGATT
Source organism: uncultured Eubacteriales bacterium (assembly GCA_934446285.1). Taxonomy (GTDB): domain Bacteria; phylum Bacillota; class Clostridia; order Oscillospirales; family CAG-272; genus CAKSEI01. The sequence continues at coordinate 3,230 of CAKSEI010000135.1, forward strand.
GTTTATTTTATCTGCCTTTGTATACGCCGTAATATACGGGATATGTTTTTTCTCAAAGGCTTTTATGAGCTCTTCGTCATCGTCTCTCTTGCCCGCGGCAGCGTCAAGAACGAGAACGGCGATATCAACGTGCGAGAGCGTGTCGAGAGCGCGCTGTACCCTCATTCCTCCGAGCGTGCCCGCGTCGTCCGTACCCGGGGTGTCTATTATGACGACAGGTCCTATCGGTAAAAGCTCCATGGCCTTCTTCACCGGGTCGGTGGTCGTACCCTTTACGTCTGAGACGATTGATAACTCCTGCCCCGTGACGGCATTGACGAGGCTGCTCTTGCCCGCGTTGCGCAGCCCGTAGAAGCCGATGTGTATTCTCTCGCCCGACGGCGTTTCGTTAAGTGACATTTCTCACCTCAAAATCTGAAGTCGCGGCGGTTTGAGGCCCGAATAGCATCAATATTGCTTTTCGCCGTCTCGCGGACCCTTTCTTTCGGTATTTTCTTAAGTTCGTTTTCTATCATCTCGTACCCCTTGCGCTTTGTCTCGGGAGAAGCGTAATCCTCGAGGTACTCAGAGAGAGTCATAAGCGCGTTCGGGTGGCAGCAGTTGAGTATCTGACCGCTCTTGCACAGACTCATAAAGCGGTCGCCGGTGCGTCCCTCGCGGTAGCACGCCGTGCAGAACGAGGGGATATGTCCGCTGTCCATAAGCCAGCTTACGACCTCATCAAGTGAGCGTTGGTCGGATACGTCGAACTGCTCGGTGTCGTGCGGACGCTCGTCGGGGGAGTAGCCTGCGTAGCCGCCGACGGAGGTACGCGAGCCTCCGCTCACCTGAGAGATGCCGATATCAAGCATCTTTGAGCGTACCTGCTCATTTTCCCGAGTTGATATTATCATGCCCGTATAGGGAACAGCGAGTCGAATGCAAGCTGCAATTTTTTCAAAGGTTTCATCCGATATCGAATTGTCAAAGGCATCGGGGTCTATGTCGTCCGCGTGCTTTACGCGCGGAACGCTTATCGTGTGAGGACCTACGCCGTGAACAGCCTCAAGGTGCTCGGCGTGCATGAGCAGCCCCGCAAACTCGTATCTGTACATCTCAAGTCCGAAGAGAACGCCCAGTCCCACGTCGTCAATGCCGCCTTCCATTGCTCGGTCCATTGC
>CAKSEI010000136.1 GCA_934446285.1 uncultured Eubacteriales bacterium
AGATTTATGTACTCGGGATAAGAAAGAAGAATACCTATGATGCTTTCCTCGGCTTTCGATGCCCTCACGTTCTTCACATAGTCGGGATTGACCCTGTCGCCGTAGCCCTCGGTGCGCATAGTCGTCTGACGTAATTCATCCTTTCGCGCCGCGCTTTTCTTTTTTCTTATCAGTCTGTCGACGTCCGAACGCAGACTCTCAAACGGCACGGACAGCTTTTCCGATGCTCTGTGCGTGTAAACGTCGCGCTCAACCTGAGAGTATATGCCCGCGAGCACTTCGCTTACCTCGCGTGCGGCACTTATCCTGTCATCGGGAAGAGACAAGTCGTATCTCGAGACAATATTGTCAAAAGAAAAGTCAAATCTGCTTCGACCGCCCGCGAGCAAACCCTTGAAGCGTACCGCGCCGAATTTTTTTATATATTCATCGGGGTCTTTCGCTCCCTCCATGCGCAGTATCTTGGTATCAAGTCCGACCTCGGAGAGGTAAGAGAATGCCTTTTCCGCTGCCTTCTGACCCGCCGCGTCCGCGTCGTAAGATATCATGACGCTCTTTGTATACTTCGCCATTATGCGCGCCTGATCCTGCGTTATAGCAGTGCCGAGCGTGGCAACCGCCTGCGGAAAGCCTGCTGAGTGAAGTGCAATAACATCCATATACCCCTCGCAAAGTATCATTTGCTCGGCGCAATGCCTTTTTGCAAAATTAAGAGCAAAGAGATTTCGCGTTTTTTTGAACGCCGGTGTGTCCGATGTGTTCAGGTACTTCGGCTTGCTGTCGTCCATTACTCTGCCGCCGAAAGCCACGACTTCGCCCGTAACGTCGATTATCGGAAACATGACCCTGCCCCTGAAAAGGTCGTAGGGTCTGCCGTTCTTTTCGCTCACCCGACAGAGAAAAGCCTCGCTCATCTCCTTTACGGAAAAGCCGAGAGACGAGAGATGGCGCGTCAGCGCCGAAAAGTCGTTCGGAGCATACCCGAGCCCGAAGTGCTTAATAACCCCGTCGGAAAGCCCTCTTACGTCCTTTAAATAATTATATCCCTCGCGCCCCGCATCGGAATAGAGACAGGAATTGAAAAATCTCGCCGCCGCGCGGTTGCAGTCGAGCACGCGTCTGCGCATTCCCGCTTTTCCCGAATCCCTCTTGCCGTCCGAGGGAATGGTAATACCCGCGCGTTTAGCGAGAAACTCAAGTGCGTCGGGATATGCGAGATTTTCCATCTTCATTATAAAAGTAATCACATCCCCGCCCGTTCCGCAGCCGAAGCAATAAAAGTTCGAGGTGGACGGAAATACGGTGAACGACGGTGTCTTTTCCGAATGAAACGGACACAGCCCGTTAAGGTTGCTGCCGGCGCGCTTGAGCGGAACATAAGAGGATATAACGTCGGAGATATCGTTTCGCGCTTTTATCTCTTCTACTGTTTCCTGCGGTATCACCCGTTGCACCTCCTCACTTTATTATTCGACGTGACGCCACGCCTCAGGAATGAAAAACTTCTTGTACTGCTCTATCGCGTATCTGTCGGTCATGCCCGAAATATAGTCGGCAACCGCTCTGTCTACTCCCTCCTCGAGGGCAATGCACCTGTACTCGCTCGGCATTTTCTCTACGTTTGCACAGAAGAAATCATAGAGAGAAGACAGCATCGACTCTGCTCTCTCCTCCTCTCCTTTTGCGACGGGATTAGTATATACCGCCGAGAAGAGAAAACTGCGCAGCTCGTCCATCGCGACGGCGATATCATGCCTCATCATGATATCTGCGCGTCCCTCGCTCTCGCTTATGACAGCGCGCACGAGAGTGTCTATGCGCCCTCCGTGAGTGTGGCCGAGCTTGTCCCTCAGATGCTCGGGTATATCCTCCTCAGAGAGCACCCCCGCCCTTATCGCGTCATCGATATCATGATTTATGTAAGCTATACGGTCGGCGAATTTCACCACGCGTCCCTCAAGGGTTGCGGCGATATCGTTCCCCGCATGATTTACTATGCCGTCGAGCACCTCATACGTAAGATTAAGCCCGTCAAGCTTCTGAGCCACGCGAAGCGACTGCTTGCAATGAGTAAAATCCGAGTCAAAGCGCGCCTGCAGCACGCGCTCGCCCGCATGTCCGAAAGGTGTATGCCCGAGGTCGTGACCGAGGGCGACAGCCTCCGTAAGATCCTCGTTGAGACGAAGAGAGCGTGCTATCGTGCGCGCTATCTGCGTGACCTCGAGGGTATGGGTAAGCCGCGTTCTGTAGTGCTCATCAACGGGACAGAGAAAGACCTGAGTCTTGTGCATAAGACGGCGAAAGGATTTTGAATGAATTATCCTGTCCCTGTCTCGCTGAAATTCCGTCCTTATATCGTCGGGCGTGACGGGAAAGGCTCTGCCTCTGCTGTCCTCGCTTTTTACGGCATATTCGGATAGTGTTTCACATTCTCTTTTGCAGAGCATTTCCTTGACGGTCATATTTTCACCGGGCACAAGCGCCAATCCTTGTCTTTAATTTCCTCATTCCCTATCCTTGATACGACGGAGAATGAACTTTTACTACATATTTTTTATTTTTCTCAGAAAAAATATCTTCGCTGCCTTTTTGTCATATAAATACGCATTTTTGTCCGAAATTACTTTTTTATCGTTTGTCAAGCCTGTCTCCCGTAATCTCGGGCAAACATCTTCCGGAAGTCTCCTCCGTTATGCGTCGGATGAGAGACTCCGTGCGCTCATAGTGACATGCAATGTGCAGCATGACCGTCTCGGCAAAGTCCGTATTGTCTACGATAACCCCGAAAGCCGCGAGTATTCTCTCGACGCGTGTATAATCGGGGTATGAAAGCTCAAGCCTCAGCTCTGTAAATTTTTCGTAAGTGACAATGTGCGCCGCCTCCGCAGCTGCTTTTGCCGCCGCAGTATAAGCGCGCACAAGTCCGCCCGCACCGAGCAGAATGCCGCCGAAATAGCGCGTCACTACTATCACCGCATCGGTAAAGCCGCTTTTCCTTATCACCTCGAGCACGGGCATTCCCGCCGTACCCTGCGGCTCTCCGTCGTCGGAATATCGCGTTGTATTGCCTATGACATATGCATAGACATTGTGACGCGCGTCCGAATGCTTTTTTCTTATGAGTTTTATATATTCTATCGCTTCGTTTTCGTCGCGTGCGGGCTTTGCGTAGCCAATGAAGTTGCTCTTCTTCTCAGTAAAGACGGCGCTCCCCTCATGCTCGAGAGTCGTGAGTTTTTTTACTTCTCCCATTGTCTTAGTACGTCCCTCGTTTTCGCGTCAACCTGAGCCTTCACCTCGACGCCGTTATCGGTGTATTCGACCGACCTAACCTCGGCACAGCCGTAGAGATAAGCAACTCTGTCCTGCGCGGTCATCGGGAAGAAATATTCCGTGGAATAAAAGCCTTTTCCCGCCGTATCGTCCATTTTCTCGAGCAGGACGTCAATGCCCGCCGCCTCCCGAGCGGAGATAAATATGCCGTCTCGGTCGGAGGTTGTGTTATCTGCGAGTAAGTCGCATTTATTATATACCTTAATTATTTCCTTATCCCCGCAGCCAAGCTCGTCGAGCAGGTCAAGGGTAACGCGCATCTTGCCGTCAATGTCGGGGTCGGAAGCGTCAGCTAAGAGAATAATCGCGTCGGCGTATCTGACCTCGTCAAGCGTTGACTTGAATGCATGGATAAGATGGTGCGGGAGATTTTTTATAAATCCTACGGTATCTCCTATCAGAACCTCTCTGCCTGATGGCAGCGTAAGCTTGCGCACCGTCGGGTCGAGTGTGGCAAAGAGCTTATCCTCCGCCGTCACCCCTGCGTCGGTAAGAAGATTTAAGAGCGTGGACTTGCCTGCGTTGGTATATCCCGCAACGGCAAAGGTAAAGATTCCGCTCCTTTTTCTCGCTCTCCTGCGGATATTTCTGTTCGCCTCAAGCTCATCGAGCTTTCTTTCAAGCGCATTTATGCGTCTGCGCAAATGTCTGCGGTCGCTCTCGAGCTTGCTTTCTCCGGGTCCTCTCGTACCTATTCCGCCGCCGAGCCTTGACATTTCCTCGCCCTTGCCCGCGAGCCTCGGGATGGTATATTTCAGCTGAGCTATCTCGACCTGCAGCTTGCCCTCGGCGCTTGACGCGCGGCTCGCAAAAATATCAAGAATAAGCATGGAGCGGTCGATGACCGAC
>CAKSEI010000137.1 GCA_934446285.1 uncultured Eubacteriales bacterium
GGCTTCTCCTCTTCGGTGTGCCTTGCATTTTGTTTGTGCTTTATTTATTTGCCGAGCATCTTTGCAACCTCGTCGCCGAGATTGTCTTCTCTCTTTTCAATGCCCTCGCCCTTCTCAAAGAGGACAAAGGAATTTATCGCGATAGAAGCTCCCAGCTCCTTTGCGACGGATGCGACATACTGACCTACGGTCATCTTGTCATCCTTTACGTAAGCCTGCTCGGTGAGGCAGTTCTTCTCATAGAACTTGCCGACCTTACCCGTGACCATCTTCTCGATTATCTGATCGGGCTTATTGGCATTCTTCGGGTCTGCCTTTATCTGAGCAATGAGGATATTCTTCTCCTCGTCGATGGCGCTCTGCGGCACATCCTCTTTTCTCGCGTATGCGGGAGCCATAGCTGCTATCTGGAGAGCTACGTTCTTTGCGCACTCAGCGAACTGAGCGGTAGCGGCGGTAGCATCGTCCGTGTCAAACTTGACGATAACGCCCGTCGAGCCTTTGCCGTGAATGTAGGTGCTCATAGCACCCTCGACTATGGCAAAACGTCTTATGGAAATCTTTTCTCCGATAACAAACGTCTTATCCTTAAGCTCTGCCTCAACGGTAAGGTCAGTGCCGTCAAAGGGAAGAGCCAAAAGTGCGTCAACATCCGCGGGACGTTTTGCGAGAACCGTGCGTAACAGTCCCTTTACGAACTGACCGAACGACTCGTTCTTCGCAACAAAGTCAGTCTCGGAGTTGACCTCTATCATAGCGGCGGTCTTGCCGTCGTCGCTGAGCATTATATCAACAAGTCCGTCTGCGGCAATTCTGTCCTGCTTCTTTGCCGCAACGGCAAGCCCCTTTTCACGCAGGAGCTTCTTTGCCTGCTCGAAATCGCCGTCAGCCTCGACAAGCGCCTTCTTGCAGTCCATCATACCGCAGCCTGTAGCCTTACGCAGCTCTGCAACTGCTGATGCCGTAATTGTTGCCATTGATTTTTCCTCCTTATTCCTCGTCGACCTTCTCAGCCTCTTCAGCGCTCTCCTCAGCCTCTTCTGCCATCTGCTCGCCCTGCTTGCCCTCAAGGACAGCGTCTGCGAGAGTGGACGTGATGAGCTTAACGGCGCGGATAGCGTCGTCGTTGCCGGGGATAACGTAATCTGCGTCATCGGGGTCGCAGTTGGTATCGATTATCGCAACGACCGGAATTCCGAGTCTCTTTGCCTCGAGAACAGCGTTGCGCTCCTTGCGAGGATCAACTATAAACATAGCGTCGGGAAGAGCGGGCATTTCCTTGATACCGCCGTAGTTCTTCTCGAGAGCCTCTTTCTCCTTGAGAAGAGCTGCAACCTCTTTCTTCGGGAGAAGTGCGAATGTGCCGTCCTCCTCCATCTTGTTGAGGGCGTTGAGACGGTTTATACTTCTTCTGATAGTCTTGAAGTTTGTGAGCATTCCGCCGGGCCAACGGACGTTGACATAGTACATGCCGCAGCGCGTAGCCTCATCCTTTATGGCATCGGCAGCCTGCTTTTTCGTACCTACGAAGAGAATATTTCCGTTTGCGGCTGCGATGTCGCGAACGAACATATAAGCCTCGTCAAACTTCTTGACCGTCTTCTGCAGGTCGATGATGTAAATGCCGTTGCGCTCGGTGAAGATGTACTCAGCCATCTTAGGATTCCATCTTCTCGTCTGATGTCCGAAATGAACACCCGCTTCAAGTAACTGCTTGATCGAAATTATTGACATTATAATGTCCTCCTTCGGTTTTTTACCACCACGGCGCAGTCATCACAAACCGAAGCGCACCGTGTGTGTATTTCAATCCTATAGATTTTATCATAACAGAGCACAAAAATCAAGGGTTTTGCGCTTTTTTTCTTGACAATAAACCGCATTTAGAGTATAATCTCGATGAAAAGAGGTGTAGGCAATGGTTTTATGCGCGGATATAGGAAATACCGATACCGATTTAGCTGTATATTCGGACGGGGAGAAAAGAGTTTCCGTCTCGCTCGCAACTCCGCTCGACGGCACGGAGGCAGACCTTGCCGTGCGCCTTGACGGAGTTATGCGCCTCTACGGGGTTAACCCGGGAGAAATAGACGGCGGGATAGCCGCCTCAGTCGTACCGGACATGACGGATGTTTTCGTAGGGGCAATAAAAAAGCTGTGCGGTATCGACATGCTCGTTCTCGGTCCGGGTATAAAATCGGGCGTGGACATAAAGACCGACTACCCGCATGAGGTCGGGGCGGATATAATAGCAAACTGTGCCCGCGCGCTCTGTCTCTGCGGTGCACCCTGCGTCATAACCGATTTTGAGACTGCCACGACGGTTATTTATATAGATGAAAACAAAAGGCTGTCCGATGTTTTTATCCTGCCCGGACTTTTCTCATCGTATGGAGCTCTCATATCGGGCACAGCAAAATTGCCCGAGGTAAGGTTACGGGTGCCGCGCGCCTTCTCGGGCAAAAACAGCGACGACAGCATAAACTGCGGTGTGGTATATGCAGCCGCGTATTCCGCAGACGGATTTATGAACTCCTTGAAGAAACGCAGCGAGCGCCCGACATCCCTTTTAGCTACGGGAGATGCCGCGCGTCTCGTGCTGCCCGTCTGCCGAAATTCAGTCCGCTTTGAGGAGAGTCTGACCTGCGACGGGCTGTATGATATTTTTTTGAGAAACAGTACACTCTGACCGATATAGGCCTGTCGCTGTACCGTAAAACGGACGGCGGGGATACGGTCGTGTAAATATTTTTTCGCTGTATCCGCTCTCGGAACGGCAGTAAGGAGGTCTGTAATGACACAGACAAAAGGTAAAACAAAACGAACGGTAGGCATAGCTCTGCTCGCCGCCATGGTCGTTGTTCTGCAATTAGTCGCCACGCCTCTCGGCACTCTTCTCGGAATTCCGATTTCACTCGTGCTCATTCCCATCGTGATAGGCGCGATAATGTTCGGTGCGGGCGCGGGAGCGCTGCTCGGTGCGGTATTCGGCGCGGTAACGCTTATCATGGGCATATCGGGTGCTGACCGTTTCACGGCAACTCTCTGGAATATGTCACCATTCGCGACGGCTGCAATCTGCTTTATAAAGGGCGCTGCGGCAGGTGCTGCGGCGGGCGCTGTATACAAGGCTCTGTGCGGCAGGCACGACTACCCCGCGGCAATGTGCGCGTCGGTCGTCTGCCCGGTGGTCAACACCGCGCTCTTCTGCATATCTTTTGCGATCTTTTTCTCGGATTATTTAAAGACACTCGCAGGCGGCACGAACACACTGACATTCATGTTCGTCTCGCTTATCGGAATAAACTTTATAATCGAGCTTACGATAAATGTCGTTTTCGCTCCCGCCGTAGTACGCATTGTAAAGGCGGTATCAAAGTAAATAACCGTAAAAAAGTCGGCTCTCGCCGGCTTTTTTTGTTTATACGCGAAAAAAGTGCGCACAATAACATAAAAGCAAAGTTTCGGGGTTATTAATGAAATTAACGGGCAGTATAGGCGAGGATATTTCTCTCATGGACGGCGCGCTCAATACCGCGCGCGCTTTTGATATAATCAAGCGGGAATTTGACAGTCTCGACGGCAGACGCTGCGTACTCTACGCCGTCGACGGGCTTGTAAAGGATACGGTGCTGACGGAATCGCTCAATTTTTTTATGCGCTTTTCCTCGGGCGAAATTCGCGACGTACCGTATATAGAGACGGAGCGGCTAGAGATGGCAAACGACGCAGCGGCCGGGGTGCTGCGCGGCGGTACGGCTCTGTTAATCGACGGGTCGGACGAGGCGCTTATCATGTATGCCCGCTCATATCCGCTGCGCAGCATTGAAGAGCCGGAGAATGACAAGGTGTTGCGCGGACCGCGAGACGGCTTCGGAGAGTCGGTCATACTCAACACGTCCTTAATCCGCCGCAGGATAAGGGACCCTCTTCTCTGTACGGAAAAAGTAACGGTGGGCAAGGAGACTGAAACCGACGTGGCACTTTGCTATCTCGACGGCAAAGCCGACCGCGTCTTTGTTGCCGAAATAAAGAGAAAACTCGGAAATATAAACACAAATTCGCTCAATATGGGAGCGGAGAGCATAGCGGAAATGCTCATACCGCGCAGATGGTACAATCCTTTTCCGAAGATACGCTATACCGAGCGCCCCGACACGGCTTGCGCTCATATC
>CAKSEI010000138.1 GCA_934446285.1 uncultured Eubacteriales bacterium
TCATCATATCGGGCGGCAGAATAGCCGCTGCGGGAACGCAGACGCAGATAACCGAGTCTCTCGGCGGAGACGGATGCGTGGCGCTCACCGTAAAGGGGCAGTGCACGAAGGAGCTTTTCGCCGAGACGGAAACAAAGGTGACCTCTTTTGCGGAGCACGAAGGTCTTGCGGATATAACCCTTACCTATGCGCGCGGCAGCGACGTGCGTGAGAAGATATTTGATTTGCTTACCGGAGCGGGCTTGAAAATTCTCGAAATGCATACCGAGGAACCGACTCTCGAGGATATATTCCTCGCCCTTACCGAGGAGCATGAGGAGAAATTCGATGAAACGCTTCCGCCGAGCGTCGCGGAGGCAGCGGAGCTTATGAGCTCGACGGACTCACCCGACGCGTCAGGGAACGATGAGGTGGGGTCGGAGACCGAGTCTGAGGGCGATCGTGCGGACGGCGCAGAGGACACGGGAGAAACGGCAGACAATGACGGCGACGACTACACGCCGCTTTTCGGAGGTGACGGTAAATGATAGCCGTATATAAGAGAGAATTAAGGTCGTATTTTACGAATATGACCGGGTATGTTTTTATCGGCGTGCTGCTGCTGCTCACGGGTATAATGTGCACCGTGATGAACCTGAGCTACGCTTCTCCGAATTTTGAATATACCCTGTCCACCGTCAGCTATATATTCCTGCTGATAGTGCCGATACTCACGATGAATGTTTTCGCCGAGGAGAGAAGGTCGAAAACGGACAGACTGTTATATTCACTGCCGCTGTCCACCGCCGATATAATAGCGGGCAAATTTCTTGCGCTTATGACGGTGTTCGCCGTTCCCGTGCTTCTCATGTGCCTGATTCCGCCGATACTCTCAATGTACGGCACGGTATCCTTTGCTACGGCGTATTCGTCACTCGCGGGTTTCTTTCTCATGGGCTGCTCGCTGCTTGCTTTCGGGTTTCTCATTTCCTCTCTTACCGAGAGCCCGGTGATAGCCGCGGTGATATCATTCTTTTCGCTTTTGCTCATTTATCTTCTGAGCACTCTGAGCACGCTTATACCGCGCTCGGCATCTGCTTCCGCTGCGGCTTTTCTGATACTTGCCGCTTCGCTCGCCTTTGTCATATGGTTTTTTACTAAAAACATCACGGTGTCGGCTGCTTTTGTCGCTCTCTGTGCCGCTGTTATAATTATTATATATAATGTAAAGCAGTCGGCTCTCGAGGGGGCTTTTCCCGATATGCTCGACGCGCTCTGCGTGTACGACAGGCTCGGGTCATTCTTAAACGGCATGTTTGACGTCGGCGCTGCGGTATATTTTCTGAGCGTGACGGCGGTGTGCCTTGTCCTCGCGGGTCAGATCTACGACCGCCGCAGATATAATTAAGAGGTGAGAGGGATGAGCTTGAATAATATAAAGAAATCATTTACCTCGCGCACCTTCCGCGCGGGTTCACTCAGCATTATTATCGCCGCGGCGGTCATAGCTCTTGCGGTCGTGCTGAATATCGCCGTTTCATTTCTGCCCGATAAATACAAGTCGATTGACGTTACCTCGGACGGCTCGTACAGTCTCTCGGACGAGGCGGTGGAATTTATCCGCGATATTGATTACGATATTGAGATAACCTATATCGTCGAGGCGGGAGAGGAACAGCCCATGGTTGAGCAGCTGCTCGAGAGGGCAGTTCAGGAAAACAGCCGCATAAAGCTCTCGCGCCTTGACCCCGCCGTACACCCCGAACAGGCATCTGCATATAAATGCAATTCAAACAGCTTTGTCGTAAAGTCCGACAAGCGTGAAAAGGTCGTTGATTTTAATGACCTGACGGAGACTCACTACTACTATGACGGCAGTGAAATTTCATCGTCGGAGTATCAGCAATATTATGCCTACTATCAGTACGGCATGACGCAGACTGCGCCTACGAGCTCATCCGCCTTCTGCGGACAGAGCGCGCTTGCATCAGCTCTGCGCTATGTTACGACCGATACCCTGCCTGTGGTTTATACGCTTTCCGGTCACGGCGAGCTGACCCTTGACGATAAGCTCTCGGGATATCTCGGGACGGATAATATCACGGTAAAGGACTTAAAGCTCATAAGCGAGGGAGCTGTCCCCGACGACGCGGCAGCGCTTCTTATCACCGTACCCAAAACCGACCTCTCGGAGAGCGAATGCGAGGCGATAGAAGAGTATGTGCGCGGCGGCGGTCAGGTCGTTGTGTACACCTATTTTGAGTATTCGGGGCATGAAAACTTCAATAATATGATGAAAAAATTCGGGCTTGAGCGCGTCGACGGATACGTCGTTGAGACCGAGTCGGGTATGCACGCGAGCAATTATACCGACATCCTGCCGAAGGTCGGCTCGTGCGACTATACGTCCGGCATAACGGGAAAATACGTATATGCGCCCACATCCCACGGTATAAAGAAAACCGAGGAGAGCCCCGAGGACATTACCATAACGGAAATTCTCACGACTTCGGATAAGTCATATGCCCGTCCTGCCGACAGCAAGGCTCAGACGGTGGAAAAGACCGACGGCGATACCGACGGACCGTTCATGCTCAGCGCCGAGGCGAAGGTCACGGACGGCGGCAGCATAGTATGGTCGTCAAGCCCGTATCTCTGCATGACAAGTGCCGATACGACGGGTGCCGCTACCGAGCTTTTCCTCGCTTACACCGAGAAGAACTGCAACATCGACTCTTCCGTTGCTCTCGCAACCAAGCCTCTTACAAGCACGTCGCTCACGGTCAGCGGAGTGGCAAAGGGCTTCTGGAGTTTTGTATTAATCGGCGCGCTGCCGCTCGGAGTCATTATCGCGGGACTTTATATCTGGAATAAGAGGAGAAAGAGATGAAGGGCAAGAAAAAAACTCTTATAATCCTTCTCTGCCTGCTCGCCTGCCTTGCCGCCGTTGCTGCGATAATTTCCGTCTCGGGCAAAAAGAATGACGGTGAGCAGGACGAGGGGCAGACGCTCATTGAGATAAAGAAAACCGCCGCGGACGACATTATTGCCTTTACGTTCAAAAAAGGCGATGTGCAGCGCTCGTTTGAATATATGACCGATAAGTGGGTCGATGCCCTTGACGGCGACTTTCCGCTGAGTGCGACATTCGTAAGCTCGGCTCTCGAGGACCTCTCGCAGATAAGCGCGGTCAAACGTATAGACTCGCCCGAGGCACTTTCCGAGTACGGGCTTGAGTCACCCGAAAAGACGGTGTACTTCACCGACAGGGACGGAAACCGCCTGACGGTTTATATCGGAAATTACAATTCGTTTAACGGATACTACTACGCGCGTTTTGACGGGGACAACGGCGTTTATCTTATAGACAGCAAGCTGCCGTCGCTCTGCGACAAGACGGAAAAGGATACGATATCCCTCGACAGCCTGCCGACGGATATGACGGGGTCGACCTTTGTCTCGCTCACGGCGGGGGAAAAATCGGTCACGTCAGGTGACGAGAACGCAGAGAGTCTATGGAAAGAGATAAGCGGTATAAGCATGAGTGACTATAAGGAGCCGCACGTCGACACGGGCGAGGCGAAAGAGTACGGGCTTATTGCTGCAGAACTTAAATATTCCTCTACGCAGACAAGCGAAACCGACTATTCGTCGTCCGCCGTAACGGCGACAGTCTCACACACGGCTGATTTCTCATTTGCGCTCTCGGGCGAGGAATTGCTCTTCACCTACGGTGACTCGGGAATACTCTATAAGGTAAAAGCTGAGGATTACCCGACACTCACTGAGTTTATAAATACGCTCTAAAGCAAATCGCATACCTTTCGGTGTGCGATTTTTTTGAAAAAATCCCGGAAAAGCTATTGACAAATCGCACTCCCGGTGATATAATACTACCAACCTACAAGATTGGTAGGCGACATTTACGGGAGAATAAGCCATGAGAAACTATTTTGAAGAGCTTGTCCGTGCAAATTTCCGCTGCGGACGAATGTGTTGCCTTTCTTCATTCGGCAAAAAACAGTAACTTTAACTTTAATAAACAAAAGAGAGGTAACCCAAAATGGCAAACTATAAATTCGAAACACTTCAGCTTCACGTAGGACAGGAACAGGCAGACCCAGC
>CAKSEI010000139.1 GCA_934446285.1 uncultured Eubacteriales bacterium
GTTATCGACAGGTATCGCGGCGTCAGCGGCGCTATGATGCCTATTCTTCAACAGGCACAGGGGATATACGGATATCTGCCCGTGGAGGTTCTGCGCATAATAGCGAGGGAGACGGACACTCCGCTCTCCGAAATCTACGGTGTAGCTTCGTTCTATTCTCAATTTTCTCTCAATCCGAAAGGTGAGGTGGCAATCGCGGTATGTCTCGGCACGGCTTGCTATGTGCGCGGTTCGGGTGAAATTCTCGACGCGATATGCGAAAAGCTCGGTATTGCCTCGGGTGCTACGTCTCCCGACGGCAGATTTTCGATAGAAGCAACGCGCTGTATCGGTGCGTGCGGACTTGCGCCCGTCCTTACGGTAAACGAAAAGGTTTACGGCAGACTGACAAAAGCCGACGTCGACGGAATTCTCGCAGAATACAGATAAAATGCAGCAGCAACTTAAATCGGAGGAAAAATTATGATTACACTTGACGAGCTGTCCGCAATTAAGGACAGTATGCAGGATAAGGTCGCCCTCAGGCTCGCCTGTCCCGATATAAATGCGGACGGAGCTCACACGGACGGCATTCGTGCTCACGTCCTTATATGCGGAGGAACGGGATGCACATCGTCGGGCAGCCCCGCGATACGAGAGGTACTTGAAAGAGAGCTTAAAGCAAAGGGTATTTCCGAGGAAATAAAGGTCATCACGACCGGCTGCTTCGGTCTGTGCGCACTCGGACCTATTATGATAGTCTACCCGAGCGGTACTTTCTACTCAATGGTAACTGCCGAGGACGTCCCCGAGATAGTCTCGGAGCACCTCGTAAACGGACGTCCCGTTGACAGACTTATATATGCGGAGAAAAGGGGAGAAACTTCCGAGAAGATTCATTCACTCTCCGACACTACTTTCTATAAGAAGCAAAAGCGCGTAGCCCTGCGCAACTGCGGGGTTATCAATCCTGAAGATATAGACGAATATATCGCAATGAACGGCTATAAGGCACTCGGAAAGGTTCTCACCGAGATGACTCCCGCCGAGGTTACGGACGAGGTTCTGCGCTCGGGTTTGCGCGGCAGAGGCGGCGCGGGATTCCCGACGGGCAGAAAATGGGCATTTGCAGCCGCTCAGCCCGCCGGTAAAAAGTACGTATGCTGCAACGCCGACGAGGGAGATCCGGGAGCCTTCATGGACAGATCCATTCTCGAGGGCGACCCGCACGCGGTTCTTGAGGCGATGGCTATAGCGGGTTACGCTATAGGCTCGGACCAGGGATATATTTACGTCCGTGCGGAATATCCTATAGCCATACACAGGCTTGAAGTCGCGATAAAGCAGGCACGTGAACACGGTCTGCTCGGCAAGAACATATTCGGAACGGGCTTTGACTTTGATATTGATTTGAGATTCGGCGCAGGTGCTTTTGTCTGCGGCGAGGAAACGGCTCTTATGACAAGTATAGAGGGCAACAGAGGCGAGCCTCGCCCGCGTCCGCCTTTCCCGGCAGTAAAGGGACTTTTCGCACGTCCTACGATTTTAAATAATGTCGAGACCTACGCTAACGTAGCTCAGATTATCCTCAAAGGAGCAGATTGGTTCGCGTCGATGGGCACGGAAAAGTCAAAGGGCACAAAGGTCTTTGCTCTCGGCGGAAAAATATGCCACACGGGTCTTGTTGAGGTGCCTATGGGCACGACTCTGCGCGAGGTCATAGAGGACATAGGCGGAGGAATTCCCGGAGGAAAGAAATTCAAGGCAGCTCAGACGGGAGGTCCGTCGGGCGGATGCATTCCCGCGTCGCTTATAGACACGCCGATAGACTATGAATCTCTTATTGCAAACGGCTCAATGATGGGTTCGGGCGGACTTATAGTCATGGACGAGGACACCTGTATGGTTGATATCGCGCGCTTCTTTCTCGACTTTACCGTCGATGAGTCATGCGGTAAATGTACTCCGTGCCGAATAGGCACAAAGAGACTGCTCGAAATTCTCGATAAAATAATATCGGGAAACGGCGAGCTTGAGGACCTTGACAAACTCGAGGAGTTAAGCGAATACATAAAGAGCGCGTCGCTCTGCGGTCTCGGTCAGACCGCACCCAACCCGGTTCTCTCAACGCTGAGGCGTTTCAGAGATGAGTATGTCGCGCATGTCGTTGACAAAAAATGTCCCGCAGGCGTATGTAAAAAGCTGTTAAATTACACGATTGATGCCGACAAGTGCAAGGGCTGTACAATGTGCGCGCGCGTATGTCCCGCCGGGGCAATCGAGGGCTCGGTTAAAAATCCTCATACGATAGACTCATCGAAGTGCCTAAAGTGCGGCGCTTGTATCGCAAAGTGCAAGTTCGGCGCTATTTCCAAGAAATAAACAGGAGTATCAGACGATGGATATGGTAAATGTTAATATAAACGGCAGGGACTATTCCGTTCCTGCGGGTTCGACCGTCCTTGAGGCGGCAAGATATGCTAACGTCGATATTCCGACATTATGCTATCTTAAGGATATAAACGAAATCGGCGCTTGCAGACTTTGCCTCGTCGAGGTTGAGGGCGCGAGAGGACTTGTCACCGCGTGTGTATATCCCGTAAATGACGGTATGAAGATAAAGACGAATACTCCGAAAATCGCCGCATCGCGAAAGACAAATCTCGAGCTGCTGCTCTCAAATCATAACAGAAAATGTCTCTCATGCGTGCGCTCCACCACCTGCGAACTGCAGAAGCTCTGCCGCGACTACGGCGTGGATGAGGAGAGATTCGGCGGAGCTAAGACCGAGAGCAGGATAGATGACTCCTCCGTCTCAATCATACGCGATAACAGTAAGTGCGTACTGTGCAGACGGTGCGTCGCGGCTTGCTCAAAGCTGCAGGGTATCGGCGCTATCGGCGCAAACGACCGTGGATTTGATACTCACATCGGCTCTGCATACGAGGTTAATCTCGCCGACACGACATGTATAAACTGCGGTCAGTGCATCGTTGCCTGTCCCGTGGGCGCTCTCTATGAGTGCGACGACACTGATAAGGTGCTCGATGCCATAGCAGACCTGACAAAGCATGTTGTTATATGTACCGCTCCATCCGTGCGCGCAACTCTCGGTGAGTGCTTCGGCTACGAGCCGGGAACGGACGTGGAGGGCAAAATGATTACGGCTCTCAAGTCGGTAGGTTTTGACGGCGTATACGACATGAATGTCACCGCCGACCTCACCATTATGGAGGAGGCAACGGAATTTCTCGACAGATTTGGTAACGGCGGCAAGCTGCCCCTCATAACCTCATGCTCACCGGGATGGATTAAGTTTTGCGAGCATTACTTCCCCGAGATGACGGAAAATCTCTCTACATGTAAGTCTCCTCAGCAGATGTTCGGCGCTCTCTATAAGACCTACTACTGCGAGAAGAACAATCTCGACCCGAAGGATGTATTCTTCGTCTCGGCAATCCCGTGCACGGCAAAGAAATTTGAGGTTAAGCGCGACGGACAGAGTGCATCGGGGTACCCCGACGTTGATGTTGCAATAACAACGCGCGAGGTCGCCCGACTCATTGAGAAAGCAGGCATAGACTTCAGATCGCTTGAGGACGGCACGTATGACGAACCTTTCGGTATCGGATCGGGCGCGGGCGCTATCTTCGGCGCTACGGGCGGAGTCATGGAGGCAGCTCTTCGCACGGCAGCTGAGGTAATCACGGGAGAGAAGCTCGAGAAGCTTGATTTCGACGAAGTACGAGGCACGGACGGAATAAAGAAAGCTACCTACACCTTAGGCGACGCGCAGATAAGAGTAGCGGTATGCAGCGGCACGGCAAATGCAAAAGAGCTGCTGCGAAAGGTAGAGAGCGGGGAGGAGAGCTACGACTTTATAGAGGTCATGGCTTGCCCCGGAGGCTGTGTCAACGGCGGCGGTCAGCCCTATCAGAGTGCTGCAGTTCGCAATAATGTCGACCTTAAGTCGCTCAGGGCAGCGGTGCTCTATCGCGCCGACGCGGAAAAGTTAGATGTTCGCAAGAGCCATGAGAACAGCGTGGTTAAGAGACTTTACGATGAGTATTTCGAGAAGCCCGGCAGCCACAAGGCTCATGAGATACTCCATAC
>CAKSEI010000140.1 GCA_934446285.1 uncultured Eubacteriales bacterium
CTATAGCGCAGACATAGTGCGCTCCGCGTCTCTCGGCGGGAACGTTACGCAGCTCGTACAGCAGCTTTTCGTTATTTTTCTTATCGTTTCCGTGCTCGCCCGCGTATCTCGCGGAGTATATCCCGGGTGCCCCTCCGAGCGCGTCGACGCATATTCCCGAGTCGTCGGCGATACTCAAATAGTCTGCAGATGCAGCGGCACGCGCCTTTATAAGAGCATTCTCCTCAAAGGTGCTGCCGTCCTCCTCAATGTCCCCTGCAAAGCCTATGTCCGAGAGGGTATAAAGCTCCGTTTTACCGTAGAGCTGTGCGAGCATACTCTTAAATTCCTCAGCCTTATGTCTGTTGTTTGTTGCAAGTACGATTTTCATTCTTCAAAAAGGGCGGCGACAAATTCGTCGGCATTAAATCGCTGCAGGTCGTCTGTCTGCTCGCCTACTCCTATAAACTGTACGGGTATATTCAGCTTTTTCTTTACGGAAAAGACTATTCCGCCCTTTGCGCTGCCGTCGAGCTTTGTCAGGACAAGCCCGTTTATATCCGCCGCGTTCTTGAATTCGACAGCCTGATTTACCGCATTCTGACCTGTTGTCGCATCAAGCACGAGCAAAGTCATGCGCGATGAGGACGGCAGCTCGCGACCGATAACGCGGTTTATTTTTGCCAGCTCGTCCATGAGGTTCTTTTTATTGTGCAGTCTGCCCGCCGTGTCGATTATTAATACATCGGCATGACGGTTCTTCGCTGCGCCTATCGCGTCGTATACGACAGCTGCAGGATCTGAGCCTTCACTGTGACGTATAAGTTCCGTTCCTATCCGCTCGCACCACACCTCAAGCTGATCTATCGCCGCCGCGCGGAAGGTGTCCGCAGCCGCGACAACAACCTTTTTGCCCTCATTCTGCAGAAGGTTTGCTATCTTCGCAACCGAGGTGGTCTTGCCCACGCCGTTTACTCCTATCATGAGTATGACAGCAGGCTTGTTCCCAAGGTCGATATCGGCGGGGTCGCCTATGAGGTTGCGCAGTATGGTGCGCAGGGCTTTTTTTGCCTCCTCGGGGTCGCTTATTCTGTCCGCTTTTATTTTAGAGCGCAGAGTGTCTATTACCTCCTCTGCCGTCTCATAGCCCATGTCGGCGCATATGAGCAGCTCCTCAAGTTCCTCGAGCATCTCTTCATCGGGCTTGCCCGCGCGGAAGACGCTGTTTATCTGTCCGAAAAAGTTTGCCTTTGTCTTGGATAGTCCGTTTTTGAGTTTTTCAAAAAATCCCATCAGTTAAGTTTCACTCCGAGTTTCTTTTCTGCTTCGTTTACGTTTATCGAGAGAACAGATGAAACTCCTCTCTCCTGCATGGTGACGCCGTAGAGGGTGTCAGCCACCTCCATCGTACCTCGTCTGTGCGTGATGATGATAAACTGCGTCGTGTGCGAGAATTTCTTTGCGTATTCCGCAAATTTCGTTACGTTTACCTCGTCGAGCGCTGCCTCTATCTCATCGAGCAGACAGAAGGGTGTCGGATTTACCTTTAATATTGCAAAGAGCAGGGCAATAGCGACAAAAACCTGTTCGCCGCCCGAGAGCAGCGACATATTTTTTATTATCTTGCCGGGGGGCGCTACTCTTATTTCAATTCCGCTCTCGAGGATATTTTCAGGGTCGGTAAGGCTCAGCTGCGCGCTGCCTCCGCCGAAAAGCTCACGAAAAACGGTCTTGAAGTGTCCGTTTACATCGTCGACCGTCGCGGCGAATTTAACCTTCATCTCCGACTCAAGCTTACGGATTATCTCCGTCAGGTCGTCGCGCGATGTACGCAGGTCGCTTACCTGCGCCGTGAGGAAGTCGTAACGCTCCTTTATCTCGGCGTATTCGTCTATCGCGCCGACATTAACGTGACCGAGGCTCTTCATCCTGTTTTTGAAATCCGCAGCCTTTGCCGCGGCCTCTGTACGCGTCTTTTCCGTGACGGCGGGGTATCCGAGATTTTGCGCCTGAGCATATGTAAGGTCGTATTCGTCGCGTATGCGCCCCGATATCGTCTCTCTGCGCGAGAGTATCTGCGAGCGCTTTGTCTCAAGGGCGGTAAATTCTCGGAATTTTAACTCTCTCGTATGGGTTTTATCCATGAATTTTCCGCGCAGAGCGTTATTTTTTTCGTCAAGCTCATTTATCTTTTCGTGCAGCTCGTGCGATTTCTTTTCGAGCAGCGCAACCTCTCCTCCCGAGCTTGTGCGAACAAGGCGGTTTTCCTCCGCCTTTTTCTTTTTCTGCTTCGCTTTCTCTGTTGTTTCGCTTATCTTTGTGCATATACGCGCGTGCTCGGCCTTCTCATTTTCAATATCGGAGTCGGTGCGAGCGAGGTCCTCGGCGGCTCTCGCCGCGTCCTTTTCCGCTGATGCTGCGAGCACGAGAGCGGCGTTTTTATCCTCTATCAGGGTTTCAAGCTCCGCAGAGTCGGATGAGCAAACGTCACGCAGTCTCTCGCAGAGAGCATGCTTTTCCCGTACATTGAGGGTAAGCGCGTCCAGCTCCTTTTCAAGTTTTGCTGTTTCGTTTTCTCTGTCATTTGCACCCTTTTCGGCAGAGCGCAGCATTTCTTCGCTTTCCTCAAGCCTTGTTTTTTCCGCCGTCAGCCTTGATGAGAGTATCTGCAGCTGCGTGTTCTCGGCGGCGAGAAGAGCCTCGAGTACCGTCTGCTTTGAGGAGAGCTCATCCGCTCCGCTCCTGAGTGTCTTAAGCTCTTTTTCACAGTCGTTTATCGCAGCACAGATGCCGTCGTGTTTTTCCTTTGACTGTGCAAGGAGCTTTGCCGTCTCGTCCGCCTGTGCGCTGCGCGAGAGGATACCCGCGTCGCGCTTGAGCGAGCCGCCCGTGTACGAGCCGCCCGTATTTATTATCTGACCGTCGAGGGTGACGCACTTTATCTTATAGCCTATTTTCTGCTCCATCGCGGATGCGTTCTCAAGGCTGTCGAAAACCACCGTGCGTCCGAGCAGACTCTTCACAACCTCGGTGAAAACCGCATCGTATTTTACGAGCGTGTCGGCATATCCTATAAAGCCGCGGCTGCGCTCTATCGTCGCAGTATCGACGTTCAGAGGCGGTGCACTCACCTCGCTCACGGGGAAAAACGTCGCCTTACCCGCCTTTTCGTGCTTAAGGAGGTTTATGCAGGCGCGCGTCGTCTGCGCGTTGTCCGTCACTATATTCTGTATATGGTTTCCGAGTGCCGTTTCGATTGCCGTCGCGTGCTCCGGCTTAGTCTCTATAATGTCGGAGATCGTGCCGTATATGCCGTCAAGCTCTTTCGCACGGTGCTTCTCCATAATAAACCTTACCGAGTACGAATAGCCCTCAAAATGCTCCGCCATGCGGCGCAGGTTTGAAAGCTTCTGGTCGAGAGCTTCGTTCTCGAGAAACAGTCTGTCGCGCTCGTCCGTAAGCTCTGCTTTTTTGCTCTCAAGCTCTGCTTCTCTTGATAAAAACTCCTTTTCGAGCCTTTCCTTTACCTCACGCAGCTTACCGTCGTATTCCGCGACGGTCTCACGCGATCCTGCGACCTTTTTCTCCGTTGCCGAGACCTCTGCCGCGCAGGCATCGCGCTTTTCCTTTGCGCGCTCCGTCTCGCCCGTTACGTCATATTCCTTTATACGGTCGAGCAGCACGCGCTTTTCGATAAGCGCCTCGTTTGCCCTCTGCTCGTCCGACTCTGCCTTTTCCCGCTCGCTTTCATGTGTGAAGATGGTTTTGCGCATATTGTCGACAGCCTCGCCCGTTTCCCTCACACGTGCGTCGGCGGAGGCTCTCGCATTTTTCTTTTCCTCAAGTGCGGCAAAGTTATCTGCCCGCCTGTCGGCGAGCGCGCGCAGCTTTTCTTCGCTTACCGCCTTATCGGCGGAGTAGCCGAGGAGCATTTCCTCAAGGTGGTCTATATCGTTCTCGAGCACGCGTGAGAGCGACTCGAGCTCGTGAAAATTCTCCGTCAGACGCTTTATGTCCGCCTCGGTTTTTTCG
>CAKSEI010000141.1 GCA_934446285.1 uncultured Eubacteriales bacterium
GCGACACGCCGAGCGCGCAGACCGAGCCTACGGAAAAGGTGACAGAGCCTTCCACCGCGCCCTCGGCAGAGCCGAGCGAGAGCGCACCTGTCGAGAGCGCCGAGCCGTCGGAGAGAACCGATGCCGAGGTGCGCGACATAATGCCCACGGTATATGTCGTGCCGACTCACGGATATGTCAGCAAGGGCTATGAGGACGAGCTGCCGGTATGGAGCGCTACTATGGAGGACGACCGCATTTATGACGGTATAGATGTCGCGTGCGAGGAGCAGAGCGAGGTATATTCCTGCGCCGACGGCACGGTGGAGAGTGTCTCCGAAGACCCGCTCATGGGATATACCGTGACGGTGTATCACGGCGGCGGACTGCGTTCGGTCTGCATGAACCTGTCGGACAGCTATCCCGAGAATATCAAGGCGGGAGCGCCCGTCGCGGCGGGGCAGGTAATAGGATACGTCGGTCAGAGCGCTATGGTAGAGTGCGCGGAAGTGCCGCATCTGCACTTCACGATGACAATGGACAATAAGCCTATCGACCCGCTTGATTTTGTCGTATACGAAGGAGCCATGCCGTCTTCCGCCGAGTGGGAGGACTGACACGGATAAGATACGGAACGCTTTCAATATAAAACCCGGAACTCGTTTATGCGGAGTCCCGGGTTTTTTACGGTGCATTATGACTCCGAGTGCGCGCCTATCATGCGTTGGGGTTCTCTTGAGGTGATATATACTCTGACGTTTTAATGTAAACTTAAAAAAATAATGATTTCTATTGACAAAAGCGAAATCTTATTGTATTATTGGAGTGTAAGATAGACTGATTCGTAAAAGTTATATTTTCAAGTTCCGAATACCGAGCGACGCTGACACAATATCGATTGCTGCTTTGAGTAGAAGATCTCGCGATCTTGTATTAAAAAAGTAAAGGGGTGTTACCGATGCAGTAAGCAGTACGCGCAAAAACCTCAGTGATTGTAAAAACGCAGAAAAATAAAATAAGAAAAGTGTTTTGAAAAGGAGCATAGTTATGAAACGTAAAAACATTGTATTGTGCAGTATAGCGGCGGTTTTGGTATGCGCGGCGGTCAGCTTTTCCGCTCTCGCACTGAACGGTGCATTCACAGCACCCGAAACACCCTCGGACAACGCGGCAAATGACAAGACGGATAAAATAAGAGCTCTTGACGATTCTGCGGAGATATATGAAGCCGTCAATTCCGCTAAAGAAACGACTTTTATCGACGAAAAGGCGTCAGCACAGAAAACCTTCAATATAGGCGGCGCGCTTACCGCACTCACATACAAAGAGACCACTGAGATGTCCTCAAACGAGGAAGAGCAGATTTATCTGGACGATCGGGATAACGAGTATTATTTTAACGCAAAAGGCGACTTGCTCGGCTCGATGTTGGATATCGGCAGATACACCGAGTTCACCGGAGAATCGAAAGAAAACGCTGAAAGCGCCGGCATAACAGAAGAAGAGGCTGTCGCTGTCGCAAATAAGACAGTAAAGGAATATTTCGGCGAGGCAGCAGATCTTGTCGAGCTTTCAAGTGTAAGTCTCGATGACAGCGACGGTACCTATGATGTTGTGTATAAACAGCATCTCGGCAACGGCGGATTTATCAGAGGACTTTACTGCTACGTGAACATACTGCCCGACGGGACAGTCTTTATTTGCAAAATGTCTAACCGTACCGAGATAGAAAATTTCGACGCTTCTCTGCTCGATGATTTCTCTGAGCAGGAGATGAGAGAGGAACTCGGCAGGAAAACGACGGAAAGGTACGAAAAATACAAAGACAGTCTTAAGAGCTTCGATATAGGCGAATTTGCTCTTATGGAACTTGACGGTAAGTACTATGTCCGGTGTAGCGTAATGTCGGAGTTAGAGAGTTCAAATGGTGATTCTTATTGCGACGGCGGTCAGACATATTACTGGGAGGTACCGAACGCGTGAATCGGGCTCGTGCCGCGCTGACGGCAAATAACCGATAAACCGAAAAAACGGCGGAGAATGCAGAAATGCGGCTCCGCCGTATTTTTTTGAATGCGATCCGGACCCTCGGGCGCTCACGGGAAAAGGCGCAGGAAGCGCCGCTCTCCGGTTTTCGGAATGAATACCAATGCTTTTCGCGGCATGGACGTTCGGAGCGGTAAAAGCGCTTGTAAAGCGCGTCGCCGTGTGGTATAATGATAGGTAAGCGGGCGGAAGAATTTATTTCGCGACCGCAGAGGAGAAAAATGAAGAAAACATTCGTTACCGTTATGCCGAGCCACATAGGCGCATTCTTAAAGGCGAGCCGTATCTTTGCCTCGGTCGGTGTGAATATAACGCGCGTAAGCTATAATAAAGCCGTGGACTCCCATATGCTTTTCATCGACGCCGAGGGAACGCCCGAGGAGCTTGAGCGCGCGTCGGAGATGCTTGGAGATATAGGATATCTGCAGACCGAGGAGAACGGCAAGAGCGTGGTACTCCTCGAATTCAGGCTGCACGATATACCAGGCAGCGTGACGGGGGTGCTCGAGCTTATCAGCAGATTTAACTTCAATATATCATATATTAGCTCGCAGGAAAACGGCACGGACTGGCAGTACTTCAAGATGGGGATAGTCATGTCCTCGGACGACGATATAAGCGCGTTTCTTTCCGAGGCGCGCAAGCTGTGCGACGTGCGCACGATAGACTACGACAGCGCGGATAAAAATTATGACAACAGCCTTTTTTATACTCATTTCGTGAAGGAGCTGTCGTCTCTTATGAACCTGTCCGACGGGAAAAAGGAGCAGCTGCTCATAAATACAAACCTCGCCATGCAGCAGCTCGATGAGGAGGGTGTCTCACCCTATCGGACCTTTGACAGTATAGGGAAATTCTGCGCTCTGCTCTCGGAGGCACGGGGAAATACCTTCTCTCCGCGCATATCATCTCACAGGGTAAGCGACAAAACGGAAATAATACTCATAGAGCCGCCTTGCGGCAGTAATACGGCGATTATAAGGAGCTGCGGCGAATACCTCTTTATAGACACGGGCTATGCCTGCTACGGGGACGAGATGACCTCGCTTTTCCGCACGCTTATTCCCGACTTTGACAGCATTGTGAAAAGGGTATTCGTCACTCACGCCGATGTCGACCATTGCGGGCTTTTACCGCTCTTCGATGAGATATACTTAAGTCCCGAGAGCGCGGAGTGCCTGCGCACGGAGTACGCGGGCGAGGACGGCTTCAGGGAGAGAAATCCTCTACACCGTCCGTATATACGCATATGTAAGCTGCTCACCTCATACTCTCTGCCGAACCCCGCCTCTCTTCATGAAACGGGAGGCAGACGCACGGGCTCAGCGGCACTTGAGCGCACGGGAGAGTTTGACTTCGGAGAGATGAAATTCGAGCTTTATACGGGTGCGGGCGGTCATCTCGCGGGTGAGAGCGTGCTCATTGACTATGCGCACGGCGTTGTATTCAGCGGGGATATCTTCGTTAATTTGAAGGATATGACGGAGCAGCAGGCGGAGTATAACCGTTATGCGCCGATACTTATGACGAGCGTTGATACCGATCCTCAGACATGTGCCGTCGAGCGCCGCGCTCTCTTCTCGCGGCTCGGCGCAGGCTCGTGGCGGATATTCGGCGGGCACGGAGCGATGAAAAGCTATATTGTCGGTGTGCGTGACTGATTTTTGCGGTTACGCACGCTTTTTTCCGTTTCTATTGATTTTAAATTGCGCCTGTGCTATAATTATGCTGAATAACGAGCGGCTGTAAGAACCGCAAGTGTGGGAGAAAAATGCAAAATTTAAG
This sequence comes from uncultured Eubacteriales bacterium, assembly GCA_934446285.1. Lineage (GTDB taxonomy): Bacteria > Bacillota > Clostridia > Oscillospirales > CAG-272 > CAKSEI01. The sequence continues at coordinate 3,811 of CAKSEI010000141.1, forward strand.
CGAAAAGCACATAAAGCACGTCTCAACTCACGGAGTGATGACGCTTGCCTACGTCATATGCGCCGTACTGTATTTCGGTGTGTATATCTACCTTGCCTATAACGGCACGGCGGACGTGAGGTGGGGATGGGTGATACTCGCCCTGTATATCGTGACCGTGGGTGCGTTCTACGCACTCTATGTC
>CAKSEI010000142.1 GCA_934446285.1 uncultured Eubacteriales bacterium
AGTTATCGTCTATCATCGCTCTGAGTCGAGGCAGATACTTGCCGAGCTCGTCGCCGTAGTCGTGCTTTTTGCTGTTGACCGTGAAAATGCGGGCGTGGTCGGTAGCGCTTACATCCTCGCTCGCGAATGACAGCTCCTCATAGAGCTTTTCGCCCGGGCGCAGACCGGTAAAGACTATCTTTATATCCTTGTCGGGTTCTTTTCCCGAGAGCCTTATCATGTTAACCGCGAGGTCGTATATTCGTATGGGCTTCTCCATATTTAGGACGAATATTTCCCCGCCCCTTGCTCTCCTGCCTGCACAGAGCACGAGCGAAACGGCCTCGGGAATGGTCATGAAAAATCTCGTTATATCCTTATGAGTAACGGTAACGGGCCCTCCCGCCGCTATCTGCTTTCTGAACGTCGGGATAACACTGCCGTTAGAGCCCAGCACGTTCCCGAAACGGACGGCACACATCTCGCATCCGCCCTTTCCGCTGTAAGTCTTTACCATCAGCTCACATGCCCTCTTTGTTGCGCCCATGATATTCTTAGGGTGAACAGCCTTATCCGTCGATATCATCACAAATTTCCCGACCCCGTGCTCCGTGCACGACATTATGACATTGCGCGTGCCAAAGACATTGTTCTTGACAGCCTCGACGGGATTTATCTCCATCATCGGAACATGCTTGTGCGCAGCTGCATGTATAACTATATCAAAGTGCTCCTCCGCGAGCACTCGGTCTATTCTCTCTTTATCTCGGATAGAGCCGAGACGCAGAACGTATCTGCCCTCGTATTTTTTCTTTAGCTCCGCATCAATATCAAAGAGTCCGTTCTCGTGTATATCGAATATATAAAGTTTCTTGCATCCGAATGACAGAACCTGTCTGCAAAGCTCGCTGCCGATAGAGCCTGCTCCGCCGGTTACGAGAATTGTCTTGCCCGCGACGAAAGACTCTACGTCGTCCATATCGGGCTTTACCATATCGCGGAAGAGTAAATCCTCAACGCTGACTTCCTTAAGCTTTGCTTTATCCGACATATCGCCTACACCGCGATATACCTTGATTGGCAGTCCCGTCTCCGCACACGACGCGACGAGGCGGTTCATGTCGCCGTCAGAGAGATTGCGCAGAGAAATGATTATCATCTGCGCACCGCACTTCTTCACTATCTCATTAAGCTCCGAGACTTCGCCGTAGACCTTCACTCCGCATATGAGAAGTCCCTTTTTCTGCGGGTCGTCGTCGATAAACGCGACCGGCTCTATCTTCTCCTCTTTATCCTCGGAGAGTCTTCCGGCGATAGCAGCTCCCGAGTAGCCCGCTCCGATTATGACAGCACGAGTGCGCTTTTCTTCACCGCGCAGCATACGGCTCGTAAGATAGGTAAAGGCTCTCGGTATGCAGCGTATTCCGACCTCAAAGAGGAACATGAACGCCGCAAACGACGCAGTGACCGACTTTGTGAATATTCTGAAGAACGGTGCAGCGCCGCCGTGAAGGGATGAAATCTGCAGAACGAGCAATACAAATGTAACGGCACAAACTGATAGAATTATTCTGATGACTTCACTGAAGCCTATATGCCTCCACTGCGAATAATACGTCTTGAAAACAAATCCCGCAATAACCGTGAGAAATGCCGCCGCACCGAAGTAGCAGGCGAGATTTTGCAGAGTGCAAATACCGCCCGTCTCAAAATTTGAGCGCAGCGCCCACATAATAACTACCGTTGCGGCACAGGAAAGAATATCAGCTGTGATGTAGAGTAAGACACGGAGTTTTTTCATTATTTTTCAGTCGTTACGAGAGGCGGGCAGCCTCCGACGGCAATAAATTCCTTTCATAATTCGTTCAGCCAGTGTGTTTTTCCTTATATCACTTTATTATACCATATTGAAAAAAATTTGTAAACAGATTTACTGCAATTCCGATTATTTTATCACGATACTTCGCATAAGCGCGCCGAGAGACGAGCCGAGAGTCGAGCGTGAGCACGCATCAAGAGCGCTGTCGAAATCACTGTTTTTCAGCTTTTTTAGGAAAGCAGCCGAATGGCACGAGTATTTCTTCTCCTTTACCGAGTTTTTTATGTAGGCTATTGCCTCGGGTACAGGCAGCTCACGCGTGCACATCACTTCTCTCACCCGCCCGAAAGCCTCCATGCCCGCGCGTGTGCGAACGAGAACAAGTGAGAGCGGTTGCCTGCGGCGGTCGAGCGTTTCGTCCGTCACGGACGGATCGTATCTGCGCAGGGTAATGTCGGCGGAGCTTCTGCGTCTGCCTCTCACGCATTTCTCGCACGCGGGCATTATCCCGAGCCCGAGAGATGCCGCTCGGTGTACCGATGTCTCGCTGCGAGTGACCGCTACCTGCCCGTCTTTGTAGGTGTAAACCATGCCCGCGCGGTTGTAGCCGTCGACTCTGTTAGTGAGTCTGACGGACTCGGGGCAGCCTAAACTGTCAAGAAAAGAGTTCCACGCCATCTCCGAGAGAACTCCGCCGCATCCGACCTCAACGCACAGCAGAGAGTCGAAGGGGCTGCCGAGAAAGAGTCTTAGCGCCTCTATCTGACACGGCAGAGCACAGAAAAGAACTTTTCTGCCGGATATCAGCATATCCCTGCACCTCTCGAAAGCCTGCCCTATCCGACTGAAAACATATTTTCTCCCGAGTAGGGGAGCTAATTCCGCCGCACTCTCGGCACATATATGCTCGCATCCTCTGTCAGTATACCCTGCGCCGAAGACCGCTCCGCCCGCACTCAGCGTGTCGAGTGCGAGCATGGCAAACGTCCCTCCCGCGCTCGACGCGGAACGCACGCTTTCTTCTTCCGTATAGGATATATACGAAGCATGAAAAACATTTTTAGCGGGCTCATTGAGTGCGGGACATACTCTCTCGCACTTTCCGCAGTCGTTGCACTTGCGCGGGTCGGGTCGCGGGACGAGATATCCCGATGACATGTCGGCGGCGACAGCGCCCTCGGGGCATATTCCGATGCAGGCGTAGCACCCAACGCAGCTTTTAGGGTCTTTCAATTTAATCATCTTTTACATCATCCGAAAAATAAGCATTACGGCAAAGCACAGCAAAGCTCCGACGACGGTGGGTATAAACCACGCCGCGAGCACGGCACGCAGGCTGCCCGTTTCTTTTTTCACCGTCAAAAGGGTAGTGGCACACGGGCTGTGAAAAAGCACGAGTATGACCGCGCACAGCGCAGATGCGGTATTCCATCCGTTTGACAGCAGTATATCTCCGAGAGCGCCCGATGATGCTCCCTCGGCGAGAGTTCCCGCGCCCGTATAGCACATAAGCGCTATGGGCATCGTTATTTCGTTTGCGGGCAGGGCGAAGATAAGTCCCGTGATAAAAGCACCGTCAACGCCCAATAAATTTCCCACCCCGTCAAGGTATGATGCAATACGCGAGAGCAAAGTGGCATCTCCCACACGGAAAAAGGCACAAAGCCAGAGTATCAGCCCGCACGGAGCGGCAACCGATACGGCCCTGCCGAGGACAAATACAGTTCTGTCGAGGACTGAGCGCACGATTATATCCTTTATCCTCGGCGCACGGAAAGGCGGCAGCTCAAGAGTAAAAGACGACGGTCTGCCCCGTAGGAAAACTGCGGACAGCAGCCGAGACACGGCAAAGGTCATGCCGACGGCAAAGACTATGCAGCAGCACAGCACGGCTGCCGCCCCGATCCCTCCCCCGCCGCGGCAGAGAAAAGCCGTAATAAGGGCAATGACCGTTGGAAATCTGCCGTTGCACGGCATGAGTGAATTCGTGAGCAGCGCTATGGTTCTCTCTCTCGGTGAGTCGATAATTCTGCAGCCGGTCACGCCCACGGCGTTGCACCCGAGTCCCATACACATGCTTGAGACTTTTCGGTGTGCGAGCCTCAATCCCGCTTTTTTACGTATATATTATACACAATCAAAATAATTATTTCAAGATGAAAAACGGTACAATATTGTAATATTCTGTCG
>CAKSEI010000143.1 GCA_934446285.1 uncultured Eubacteriales bacterium
GTAGAGAGCAGCATCTCCGACCTTAAGACCGCAGCAGGTAAGCAGAACCTCTCTCTTGACAAATACATCTCGAAGTATTACGGCAAGTACGTAACCGAGAGCGACGTGCGCGCATCCCTTGAAATGAGTACGCTCGCGTCGAAGGTTCACAATACAATTTACGATGAGTTTAAGTACACCGACGAGCAGCTCGCAAAGCAGTGTGCGGACAACCTCTCGAAGTATTATAAGTCGGACTATAAGTCCATCGCCATAGCAGCTGACGCCTCCGACGACGATGACGCGGTAAAGGCGGCTAATCTCGAGTCCAAGGCTCAGGCGGACAAATTTGCAGCACTCACCGATGCAGATGCTTTTGACAAGGCAGCAGAGGAATACTACCGCTCGAAGTTCACTGTCGTAGCCGATGATGACGAGCACGCAAAAGACGACGGATACTTAACCGAGACAGGTCTCAAGAGCAAGCTTGACGCGGTGACCACAACCGGTTCGGCATACTCCGAGACGGGTGACTACGCGAAGTGGGCTTATGAAAAGGACGGGGACAGCTATGTCCGCAATGTCGGCGACACGACGATAGTCGAGAGCACCGACTCTTCATCGGGCATCACCACATACACCGTTTATATGATAACAAAGACCTTCTACCGTGACGAGTACAGCACGAAGAATGTCCGCCACATACTCACCTTCCTTGACTCCTACTCCGAGAGTGAGGGACTTACCGACGAGCAGGCAAAGGCAAAGGCAGACGAAATCCTCGCCGAGTACAATAACGGCGACAAGACCGAGGAGGCTTTCGCAGCCCTCGCCGAGAAGTATTCTATGGATAAGGGAACTAAGGACAAAGGCGGACTCTACGAGAATGCGCTCAAGGGCGAAACTGCCGACGAGTTCGACGCGTGGATATACGACGATAGCAGAAAGGCAGGCGACGTCGGAATAATCAAAACGAAGTTCGGATATCACGTCATGTACTATATCGGCGACGGCAGAACGGCATGGATGGTATCGGCTGAGAGCAATCAGCGCTCAGCCGACTACACGAGTGCCTACGCCGAGCTTGAGAAGAAGTACACCACCTCAACCGACGACAGCGCAATGAACGCTCTCAGCGTCGCGACAATAGGCTGAAAGCAATAAAAGCATACGGCACACTTCAGCGCGAAGTGTGCCGTTTTTTAACCCTTTTCTCGCATTATTTCAAGCGCCTGCTTTCGCAGAATCAACAGCCCCGCGATATTCGGAAGCATCATAAAGACATTGAAAAGGTCGGAGAGTGCGAACGCCGCACGGGCACCGCAGACGGACGAGAATACGAGCAGAGCGAAATATATGACAAGATATGCTCCGGGAGAAAGCTCCGTGAAGAAAGTCCATGAATTCAGTCCGTAGCACGCCCACCCGACGATAGTGGTAAAGGCAAAGAGCAGCACGCATACCGTGACACTTACCCGACCGAAATTCCCGAGCACCGCCCCGAAGCAGCCGGAGACAAGCGTCATTGGCTGACAGTCAGCGCGCAGCAGCCCGTCCGATAGGTCAGAGGCACCCGAGGTGAGGATAACGAGAGCCGTGACCGTGCACATAACCGCAGTATTCAAAAAGACGGCGGTCATGCCGAGCCTGCCCTTGTCGCACGGCGACAAGTCGGAGGCGGATAGAGCATTTACGGACGACCCTATGCCCGCCTCGCTCGTAAATACGCCTCTGCGAAAACCGGCTGACAGTGCCGCTCCCGCTCCCGCACCTATTCCCGCACGCGGGCACAGTGCCGAGCGGAATATGCATATGACAGCCTGCCCGAGCATTTTACCGTTTGCCGCGATAGTAACTGCACAGCAGAAAATATAGAGAAAGGCCATTGCGGGTACTAAAAAGCGCGTTGCCCTGCCCACCCGTGCAAGGCCTCCGCGCAGCATGAGAAACGCGGGAAGAGCGACGGCGATGCCTGTCACTGCTTTGCCGGGCGTACCCGCCATACACGGAAAAAGAGCACCTATATTTTCGCTTACAGCGCTCATCTGACTCATATTCCCGATGCCAAACGACGCTGCGACCGTCCCCGCCGCATAGGCGAATGAGAGAATGCGTCCGCGCACTCCGCCGACCCCGTCACGCAGATAGTACATAGCTCCGCCCGTTCTCACTCCGTTTTTCACCACGGAGTATCTGCCGCCGAGGGCGTTCTCGGCAAATGACGTTGCCATACCGATAAGGGCGCAAACCCATATCCAGAACACAGCCCCCGCCCCGCCGAGAGCAAGCGCCGCCGCAACCCCCGCGATATTTCCTACGCCGATAGAGGCGGCAAGAGTCGTGCAAACCGTGTCAAAGCCGTTTATCCCCCTCTTCTTCCCGCCCGAGCGAATAAGTGTACGCACGGCGCGCGGCAGTGTGCGCAGCTGATAAAACCGCCCTTTCACCGTAAAGTAAAATCCGCAAATGCACACGAGAAAGATGCATATGTATCCCCATAAAAATTCCGTTACACTGTTTATTACGCTCATATTTTTATTTTATTCTCCTCCGGTCTGCCGTATTCGGATAGTCGGTAAACCCATTTAAATCAAATGAAAACGGGCTTTTACCTGGTTTTTTCCTTACATTATTTTTCGTCCGGATTTTATTTTTTTGTGAATTCCTCTTTACTTTTCGCGTGTTTTTGTGTATTATATATATATATGCATTCAGGATGGCATATTGTAGGCAAGCTGACTGAAACGGAGGAACGGACGGCGCAGCGCGGAAACGTCGTTTTCTCCCGCTGACAGCCGCACTGCAATATGGAAAAGAAAAAGAAAAAACGCGGCAGACGCGCGCACCTCGACGACTTCAAGAAGAATTTCCGCGGGGAATGGGTGTATACCGGCTGTCATTATTCTTTAGTCGGGCAAAGCGTCAAAGCGGACATACGCCGCAGCATAGCTCTCTTCCATACGGGAATCCTCGTAACTGCTCTTCTGCCCGAGTGTCTGCCCGCCGTAGAAATGTCCGGCTGCATATGGGCGGTGCTCCCATGGGTACTGCAGGCTGTCTCCGTCTTTCTCACTTTATGGACGGCGGTAAGACTGATCTTTGCGGGTACGCGCGGGCGCGCGTATGTCTATGAGAGGACGGTTCCCGTCCTGCCGCGCAGACTCATGCTTACGGTACTTACCGCGGCGCTTGCATTTATTCTTGAGAGCCTATATCTTATGCTGAACGGTGTAGGGAGCAAGCCCTTCTTCTCGGCAGCGCGCCCCGTTCTTTCGCTTGTATGCGCCGTGACCGCACTCTTCGCACGGAAAAGCTTCCTCTCTTACACGTGGGAGAAGGAAGATCAAAAGTAAATTGCACGGCAAAGCCGTGTAAATATAAAAAGGAGATTTTACAATGAAACTCAGAAGAATCATTGCTCTGACTCTCGTCTTGGTTATGTGCGCTCTCGCATTCGCGGGCTGCGGCAGCAAAAAAGAAGAAGAGAGAGTTCAGAACACCGAGACCCCGCTGGTTGTCGGTTACTCCGATTTCTCCAGCAAGTTTTCGCCTTTCTTCGCCGAGACCGCATACGACCAGGATGCATCTGCAATGACCCAGATAGGCCTGCTCACCTCCGACCGTATGGGCTCAATAATTGAGAAAGGTATAGACGGGCAGACCGTCGCCTACAACGGCAAGGACTACAAGTACTACGGACCTGCCGATCTTAAGATCACCGAGAACGAGGACGGCACGGTCGACTACGACTTCACCCTCCGTGAGGACTTAAAGTTCTCCGACGGTGAGGCTCTTACCATAGACGACGTAATTTTCTCGATGTACGTTCTCTGTGATCCGACCTACGACGGTGCTTCCACTCTCTTCGCCGTACCGATTGAGGGTATGGATGAGTACCGCGCAGGTATGACCTACCTCTCCGCTTACCTCGCCGAGGTCGGCAGAGACAATACCGATTTCTCCCTCGTTACCGAGGAGCAGCAGAAGAAGTTCTGGGA
>CAKSEI010000144.1 GCA_934446285.1 uncultured Eubacteriales bacterium
TGCACGATGTTTTTGCGGTTAGTAACCGCAAAACTATTTATCTTTTCTGAAAAATTGCAGTAGATAAAAACTGCGCAGCCCGGGTAGGCTGCGCAGTTTTTTATGCGGGTCGGTGAATTTTCGCCCCTTTATCTGTCCTCTATTTTTATGTATTCGCGCTCGGTGCAGATGCTCTTGTATGCCGGTCTGATTATTTTGCCCGCGTTTATAAGCTCCTCGAGCCGATGGGCGCTCCATCCCGCAATTCTTGCTACGGCGAAGATAGGCGTGTACAGTTCTATCGGTATGTCGAGCATACTGTAGGCAAATCCGCTGTAGAAGTCAACGTTTGCGGATACACCCTTGTATATGCGTTTCTTCTCGGCTATGACCTCGGGCGCCATTTTTTCAACGCGGGAGTAAAGCTCAAATTCCTTTTCGAGACCTTTTTCCTTTGCAAGCTCGGAGACAAAGACCTTTAAGATACGCGCTCTCGGATCGGAAATGCTGTAGACCGCGTGGCCGAGTCCGTATATAAGTCCGGAGCGGTCAAAGGCATTGCAGTCAACGATGTCGGAGAGGTAGGTATACAGCTCCTTATCGTTATCAGTATTTATGCTCGATTTCATATCCTCGAACATCTTCATGACCTTTATGTTGGCACCGCCGTGGCGCGGTCCCTTCATGGAGCAGAGGGCTGCGGCAATCGCCGAATAGGTGTCCGTTCCTGAGGATGACACGACGTGTGTTGTAAACGTGGAGTTGTTTCCTCCGCCGTGCTCGGCGTGCAGTATGAGGCAGGAGTCAAGTACCTGCGCCTCAAGCACGGAGTACTTTGAATCGGGGCGGAGCATATGAAGAATGTTCTCCGCTGTCGACAGCTCGGGCAGAGGCTTGTGAATTACAAGCGAGTCGCCGTCGTTGTAAAACTTATGCGCCTTGTATGTATATACAGAGAATATCGGCAGCTGAGCTATAAGTTGCAGGCATTGACGCATTACGTTTTCGGGTGAGGTATTATTCGGGTCGGCGTCGTATGAGAACATCGCGAGTACACTGCGGGTCATGGAGTTCATCATATCGGCGGAAGGGGACTTCATTATTACGTCGCGGACGAAATTTTTCGGCAGCGTGTGGTACGATGCGAGAAGAGCGGTGAAGTCATCGAGCTGTCCCACCGTCGGCAGCTCTCCCGTCAGCAGCAGGTAGGTAACCTCCTCAAAGCCGAATTTGTTTTTCGGAGAATTACTTGTGATGATATTCTTTACATTTATGCCGCGGTAAAAAAGCTCGCCGTCAGCGGGGACTTCGACGCCGTTTTCGATTTTATTCTGTCTTATCTCCGAGATATCGGTAAGACCTGCAAGTACGCCCTTTCCGTTTATATCGCGCAGACCGCGTTTGACATTGTATTCGGTATAAAGCTGCGTCGGTATGGTGCTCGAGCTTATACAGTCGCCAGTGAGCTTTTTTATCTGTTCCGTTCTGTTGTCCATATTATTTCCTCCTAATAAAAATTATACCATATCATTTTAAACTGAGGGGCAATCGGGTATTAATTAAATCAAAACTTTTATTTCGGTTTACAATTCCTTTATTCTGTGGTATAATTTCATTCGGAGGATTTTATTTATGAAAAGAACTGCATTACTTGTGTCTATCGCTTTGATATTGGTTTCCCTTACCGTGCCCGTCAGCGCTGAGTCGTATTGGACGGTAAGAGAGGATTATTTAAAGGCTGTGGAGGCTCACGACGACCGAGCAATAATAAGCTCCGTAAAGCGTCTTGAGGCTGTGTACTCCATGCCTTCGGAAAGGGAGCATTTCGACAGACTTGCAACTCCGCTTGAGCAAGCCGGAGCTGCTTATGAGCGGCTCGGATACTATGACGACGCGGTAAAATATTATAACCGCTCATACAGATGTTATAAGTGGATAAACGATAATGAGGGAGTTAACTACCGCGACAAGCTGCGCGGGCTGGAGGCACTTACCGATATTTTGAGCGGGCACTTCGGCGTTTATACCGAGTCGGGCGACCCAACGGAATACCCGAGATACGGGGCGCTTAACGAGCCAGAAACGGGAACGGTCTACGGCTTCTGCGACGAGGCCCAGGCGATACGCACGGCAAAGCTTATATATGTTCAGTATTTTGACAACGATATAAAGGATTTCTCATGGATGCTGCCGACCGAGGACTCAGTTGACACAATAGAGATTGCGTGGAACGTCTCTCCCGAGACGCTGGGCAGCCTCAAAAAAGTCGCGGCAAAGGAGAATGAGGATTATCTGACGAGAAATGTCGAATATCTTGCCTCGCTCGACTATAAGGTGCTCTTAAGATTCGGAGCGGAGGTCAACTGCTGGAGCGACCTTGTGAACCACACGAAAGAGGAGAATACGAGCGCATTCAAGGCAGCTTTCAGAAAGATTGCCGACAAGGTTCATGCGACAGCGCCCAACGTCGCTATGGTTTTTTCTCCAAACGACGTGTCGAACTGGGAGTATTCACCCGAGGACTTTTATCCGGGTGACAGATACGTTGACTGGGTAGGTATGTCCGCATACTGCAATAAAAACAATTCTTCGGACTTTGAGGTCGGAAATCAGAGCGACGCATGGTATCATATCGGCAACTACGAAAACCCTGTTGAGCAGATCAGAAAGATTGTCGAGTCTTTCGGCGACCGCAAGCCCATTATGGTGAGTGAATGCGGGTTTTGCTACAGCAGCACGAATTCCGTCCAGACGGAGGAGCACGCACTCGCAGCGCTTAAGTATTTCTATTCCTACGTCAACATGGTCTATCCGCAGGTAAAGGCTGTATTTTATTTCAATACCGACTTCGGCGGTAACTGCTATAAGCTCAAGGGAAATATTTTAGCGGCGTACAACGAGGTCACATCTGACAATGCGGGTATGAGAGCAACATTTTCCGATGATAAAAGGGTTTATGTACCCTTTGACTCTCTGAATGAAAAGACAGACTCGCTGCCGATTTACACCTACACTTCGTTGCCGGGTAAGAATGCCGTTACTTATAAATTGGACGGTAAAAAGGTTTTTTCATCCGCGCAGGCTCCGTACAAATATACCGTGAGAGACATTGCGGAGGGGCTTCATACCCTCACGGTCATCCTCTCAAACGCCAATACGGAAAAATCGGAGAAGTACATGATATATGCGGACTCCGAGGGCAGGGTGAGCACGACCGTATCAAAGATGAAAGACGTAAAGCCCTCGGCGTGGTACGCTACTCCCGTTGCTTACTGTATACACAATTCGATATTCAAGGGTATGACCGATACGACCTTTGCGCCCGACGTGACTATGACCCGCGCGATGCTTGTTACCACTCTCTACCGTATATCGGGAGAGGGCGACTATGCCGACCGCACTACTGCCTTTGTCGACGTGGGTAAGAAGAAATACTACAGAGATGCCGTTATATGGGCAAGCGAAAACGGAATAGTCAAGGGGATTGATAAAACACATTTTGCTCCCGACGCGACCGTCACGCGCGAGCAGGTTGCGACTATTCTTTATCGCTATTGCGAATACGCGGGTTACGGCGATGAAATAAGCGGTAAAAAATCCTCGCTCGAGAGCCATCCCGATTACGGAGACGTAAGCTCATACGCAAAAAGCGCCATGTCATGGGCTAAGTACAGCGAGATAATTCAGGGCGACGAAAAGGGACGCCTTAAGCCGCAGGGCGGGGCAACGCGCGCACAGATTGCGAAAATGCTTTACGTCTATCTGCAGAAATATCCGCTTAAAACGAAATAATAAAAACTCTGCCGAAAAAGTCGGCAGAGTTTTTTTAAGCATTTCTTACGTTCTCGTCTCCGATGAAGAAGAGAGCGACCGTGCCCGGACCTACGTGTGCACCCG
>CAKSEI010000145.1 GCA_934446285.1 uncultured Eubacteriales bacterium
CATGGATTCGCCGCTCATGATGCCCCATTTCAATTCCGGCAGGCAACCGGGCGTCAGAACGCCTGCGTTCACCACGGTCGCCAGCGTGCTGATAACGCCCTCATCCCCTTCGGGAGAGCTGTAGCCGCATGTGGCGCCGAGGCTCAGGTTGATGACGTCGGCACCCAGACGGACAGCGTCCTCCATGGCGGCTAGGATGTCGTCCCAGGTAGCGCCGTTGCTGCCGCTGGAGCTGAACACCTTCATGGCCAGGATCTGGGCCTGGGGCGCAACGCCCACCACATCTGCCGCGATTCCCTCGTTGGCCGCGGCGATGCCCGCGACGTGTACGCCGTGGTCACCGGCGCTGCCGGGATTGACGTCCAGGTCGTTGTCAGCGTAGTCGAAGGCAAAGGGCACCTTTGCGGTGCGGTAGAGCTGATTGGCGGTCACGCCGGCCATCTTGCCCTCCGCGGCCAGATCGTACTTCGCCACGGCTTCAGCCACCTTTGTCTGCGTCAGCGCGGGCGAGTTGGGGGCATCCTTGAACACGGAATGGGTGATCTCCAGACCGCTGTCCACGATGGCGATGACCATGCCCTCGCCGCAATAGCCGGAGGAATTCTCCAGCCCGCCGAAGGTCGTCATGGACGCGGTCATGTCAGGCGCGACCTTGAACTCCGGCGCTACATAGGCGTTGGCGACGCCGGACAGCGCGCGGATCTCGTCCAGCTTGCCAAAGGGCACCTTGGTGGAGAAGCCGTTGACCACGACGCTGTAGCTGTCCATGACCTCAAGGGCCGCGCCGCCCAGCACCTGCCGGGAAATCTTGCTCTGCACCGCCTTCTGCTGGGAGAGCAGCGCGCTCTTGTTGACGGTGTTCACCGCGCCGTCAACGGTATGCAGCACAGGCGCGGCCTCCAACTCGACGATCACGGTGACGTAATCGTCCGGCTCGTAGGTGACCTCCGGCTCATAGGTGGTCAGACCGTCAGAGCTCTTGATCTGCTCCACCCGCGCACCGGTCGAAGACACAGGCTCACGGGGAGGTTCCTGCACTTCGGCCGCTGCCGCGGCTGCCAGGTTTGACGGAAACATCAGCAATGCCGCCGTCAAAAACGCAATGATTCTTCTTTTCAAACTTGCAGCTTCCTTTCCTCTGTTTTCTCTCTCCTTCAGCTGCATGTCCCGTACAGCCTTGGTTAGCTCTCGCTAACTCTCAGCCATAAATATTACCAGACCGCTGGGGGTTTTGCAATAGGGTCAGGGTAAAAATTTTTCTGTGTTCAATTACCGCAAAATCTGCTATAATTGTTTTGAATACCCTTAAATTGTAACCCTGCGAGGATGTGAACCAATGAACGACAAGCAACTGGCCGCCAATCTGGTCAATGAAGTCAAAAAAGCCGTCGTCGGCAAGGACGACGTGATCATCCGCACCCTGCTGGCCATTCTGGCCCGGGGGCATATTCTGCTGGAGGACATTCCCGGCGTGGGCAAGACCACCATGGCCCTCGCCTTCTCCAGAGCGCTGGGCCTGACCTGCCGCCGGGTGCAGTTCACCCCGGACGTGATGCCCTCTGACCTGACGGGCTTCACCCTTTACAACAAGGCCACCGGCCAGATGGAATACCAGCCCGGCGCGCTGCTGTGCAATCTCTTTCTGGCCGACGAACTGAACCGCGCCACCAGCCGTACCCAGTCCGCCCTGCTGGAGGCTATGGAAGAGGGCCAGATCACCGTGGACGGCGTCACTCGCGCTATCCCCGATCCCTTTCTCGTCATCGCCACCCAGAACCCGGTGGGGGCCTCCGGCACCCAGCTCCTGCCCGACTCCCAGCTGGACCGCTTCGCCATCCGGCTGTCCATCGGCTACCCCTCTGCCCGGGATGAGCTGGAGCTGCTCCGCCGCAAACAGCGGGGCAATCCGCTGGACGACGTGTGCCAGATCATGGACCACCGGCAGCTTGCCCAACTCCGGGGCCAGACGGACAGCGTCTACGTGGATGACGACCTGCTGGGTTATATCGTCCGGCTGGTGCAGGCCACCCGGGAGCATCCCCAGCTTCTTCAGGGAGCCAGCCCCCGGGCCGCCATCGCCGTCACCGCTCTCAGCCGGGCCACCGCCTTTCTCCGGGGCCGGGACTTCGTCATCCCGGAGGATGTGCAGTATATCTGGACGGACGCCATTGCCCACCGGCTCATCCTGCCCACCGGCACGGCGGGCAGCAGCGAACTGACCCGGAGCATCGCCGAGGACGTGCTGCGCTCCGTCCGGCCGCCCCGCATCGGGAAACGGCTATGATCCACCGCAGGATCGTTTACGCGCTGGTTCTGGCCGCGGCGCTGCTGTTCCAGATCACCAACGACAACTATCTGGGATTTTTCCTGCTGGCGCTGGTGCTCCTCCTTCCCGTCCTATCGCTGATCCTCAGCCTGCCGGGGATGACCGGCTGCCGCCTGACGCTGGCCGCCCAGCCCGCCATTCTGCCCCGGGGGCAGGATGGAAACTGGCTCCTGTCCGCCCGGAACCGCACCGGACTGCCCCTGTCCCGGATCACCGTCCGGCTGGAGATCCGGGATCTGCTGTCCGGAACGTGCAGGAAAGAATCCCGGGCCTTTGCCGGGGTGGTCAGCCGTAAGCCGATGCGCCGCCCCGCGGACACCGCCCACTGCGGCGCGCAGGAGTACCGGGTGACCCGGGCGCGGGTTTGGGATTATCTAGGACTGTTCTCCCTGCCCTGCCGCCTGCCGGAACCAGCGCGCCTTCTGGTGGAGCCGGTGCCCATCGCCCCCGACCCCATTCACATCCCGGAGGGACAGGGTGTGCGCCCCGCCGCCGACACCGCCGCCCGGCGGGGCCGGGGCGAGGACTACGACCTCCGGGAGTACCGCCCCGGCGACGCCATGCGCTCCGTTCACTGGAAGCTGTCCTCCAAGCGGGACGAGCTCATCGTCCGGGAGCCCGCGGACACCCTCACGCCCCTGCCGCTGCTCACCTTCGACCACCGGGAGCCGCTGAACCGTCTGGATGAGACGCTGGACCGGCTGACCGGCTATTCTCGGGCCATGCTGGCCGTGCAGCAGCCCCACGCCATTCTCTGGCTGTCGCCGGAGGGCACTCCCGTCCGCCGGGACGTCTGCGATGAAAAAGATTTGCGGGACTGCCTGCTGGCGATTTTGTCCCAGCGAGCCGCACCGGCGGGCGCTCCCTCCATCGCCGAGCGGGACGACCTTCTTCCCGGCCAGCGAGGGCCGGTGTTCCGCATCCACGTCGCTCTGGGAGAGGATGGCGGTCATGGATAACAACACCAAAACGCAGGGCCTGCGGCTAAGCGCTGTAGCCCGCCCGGCGGGCGATCTGCTTCTGCTGCTGTGCGCCGTTCCGGGGCTGCTGCGCTCCTTTTTGTCACTCTATAACTACGCGGACAGCGAAGCGATCCTGCTTGCCTCCTTTATCCCGCCGGATCTCGTCTTCTGCGACTGGCGGCTTCTCACCAGACTGGCCGTCCTGTTCGCGTTGGCGGCGCTGCTTATCTGGTCGCTGCCCCGGTTCCGCTGGGCCGCCGCGTCCGTCTCGCTGGCCGCCATTCTGACGACCGCCTTCCGCCATCGGGCCGAGGTCGTCACCGGGGCAAAGCTGGCCTTTCAGCAGGCGGCGAACCTCGTCATCCAGCAGATGGCGTGGGACTTCAGCGTGGACTCCGTCGTCTCGCTGTCATGGGACGAGCGGACGGCGGTCACGTTGTTTCTGGCACTGGCGCTGGCCGCGCTGGCCCTGCTCATCGGCTGGGCGGTGGTGCGGGCGCGGCGGTGGTGGGTCGTGCCGCTCCTCACCATGCCGTTCCTGCTGCCCGGGCTCATCGCCGACCTGTACCCGGACTGGCCTGCGT
>CAKSEI010000146.1 GCA_934446285.1 uncultured Eubacteriales bacterium
TCATCCTTCTCAAGTGCTGCAAGCATTCTGTCGTAGACCTCACCCGAAACGGGAGTAAGCACGTCGGACATTATGTCGGTATCCGAGCCGCAATACGTATAGTCTTGTAAACGTGCGATATATTCCTTCGTATACTTGCCGGCAGGGGAATTTTTGGCGTCGGGCGAGGTGTCCGCCAGAGCCGGGGGAAGCGTAAAACAGCACATAACAAGCGTCAATACTGCTATAAACAATGCTGTGAATTTCTTCATGATTCTTCTCCTTTTCCTGTAATTCCGATTTCTTTCTTATCCCTGCGGGAAAGGACCGCAAAGAGCGCGATAATAAGGCATATTATCACCACCGTACCGCAGGCTGCGACGAGCGATGCCGCAGGCAGCGGAGCGTTCCCGCCCGTCCCCTTCTCCTGCACGGGCTCCGTCGCCTCGCTCTCGGTCGGCTCGCTCTCGACCGGCTCTTTTACGTTTACCGCGCCCGACGCATTTATGAAGCTCATGTCCGGCCACGTGCCAAATCTGCTTGGATATCTAAAGGACGTCTCCTCCCAATTGAGGATATACCTTGCGCTGTCAAAGTCCTCGAATTTAAAAACTCCGAAACTTCCGCCATTATCATTATTAATATCGCATATGTAATACTCGCTGCCATTATCATATAAGGCGATATAAAAGCCGCAAGAGCCACCGCTTCCGGAACCACTACCGTAATACTCAAAGCTTTCGCTGACTTCCGCCTCAATATATATAAGACCGTCCGCACCCTTTGTTTCGCTGTTTATAAATATTGTATAGCTCAGCTTCTCACGCAGATTGCCAGCTTTCATAAGCCTGTTCGCCGTCATAAAATTCCTGGCATATGACGGAAAAGAGGTAACCACCTCCACCACGGTATGCTCGTCATACCGCTCGTCGCTGCCGTAACGGAATTTCGACTGATGATCCATAAATATTTCGCCGTCTTTTTCAGCCGCCGCAAGCATCTTTTCAAAGTCCTCTCCGCTCATCATGTCGGAATAGTACCGATCGATTTCATGCGGAACTCCCATATAAACAAAATCATTGTAATCGACAAGGAAATCCTTGACAAAGTCCGACGGACTCTGCCGCTCACCGTCGGCAAATGCCGCAGTCGATGCGAAGCACCCGATACAAAGCACCAGTGCGATAAGGCATGACAATCGGGATAATATTTTCTTCATGTGTTCCTCCTCAATCGCTAAATTTATTATTGGTTATCGGGATCGTATATCCGTATGCAAACAGCGGCGGAAACCGATGTGGAGTCGCTGTACTTGCTCGGATTTTTGTCCCTTGCGAAAAATGTTATCTTATACAGTCCCTCTTCGGAAAATGTATACTCTCTGCTGTAATCGTTTCGATACAAATCCTCACCGAGCCATTTTGTTTTACCGGACGGAGTTTTTACGGAGGCAGCCATTCTGTAGGCAGTTCCCGAACACTCGGCATACAGAGATAAGCTGAGTCCTATAGGCAGCGGGTCACATCCCATGGGTGTTAGAATCATCCTGCAATGTCCGCAGCCGGAAGTATTGCATACCGAGTCAAATCCGTCACCTGCCGAAACGGACGAATATGTGTGCTTGCCGCCGTCGGGAGTATTATTTTCAAAGTAGCATTTTTTAGGGCGTATGATCTGACCGCCGGCTGAAAATTTGTCATCTAAGCTTTTCTTTTTATAGTCGCCGGTATGAGAGCAGAAGTAAATATCATGAGCGCTATAAGTCCCGTCTTCTATTTCAATACTTGAAACGATTGTAGCGTGATTTCCGCGTTCGAAAATAACCTCGTCTCCCTCTCGGAGAAGCGTCCAATCAACGACGGTTGTAAAGCTTCCGATTACTTCCGCCTCAATACGCGCTCCGGATGTCATCTTACTTGCTCTCTGAACATATTCCGAAAAATATCTCGGTGCTGTCCAGCTCGGCGAATGCCCGCCTGATGAGTCCCCATACCAATTGTAGCTGTCGCTGCTGCCCGTTGTTATCATCGGAAAACTTCTCTGACTTATGGCAGTTTTGTCGTCACTGCCCCCGAACCCTGCATAAATGCATTGAGATACGAAGTTCTGACAGTCACCACCGATGAGAGAATAATCATAAAAATTCTTATTATGGAACTCTCTTTTTTTCTCATTACCCAGATTCTCTCGCGATGTCGTATAAGTCATCGCATACGTAGTGGCGGCATACGGGTCATATTTCAGATAGCTCGGATCTTTATCGCCTATGGGAACGGCTTGCAACTCAAGGCCGCCCTCATCCGAAAGCTCAGTCTCGGACTCTTCATCTTTTGTATCAATTACCGCAGCTGCAGCTTTCTCTTCGAAAGTGCGCGTAAAATAATTTGCCTCGGCCATAAGTTCGTCGCGGTCAAAACCGGAGGTTTTATGCATACTGTCAAATTCATCATTTGAGGCGATATCGTACACGCGCCACGCAAGACCGCTTTTCCTGAGATAGACGTCATACAGTGTACCGAAGAATGACTCTTCCTCGGAATCGTCGTAATAGAAGTACAATCTCTCATATAAAGATACCTTTGCATAATTTCCGTCCGTCGATACGTCAAGCACATCATAATACGCGCGAAAATCTCTGCGCTCAACTTTTCGTTCCAAACGAACTTTTTTGTACATCTCGATTTTTTCGGTGATATATTTCGGGAAATCCTCTATCACGCGCGCATATTCGCTGTCGCCGAGGCTTGCGTAAGCCGATACCTCACCGAGCTTGTCGTCTGCTGCAACCGCCGTTGCGGTCGTAGCCTCAGACATATCGGCTATATATTTCTCTACCGAAATATCTTTATACAGATACATAACCTCGGTACAAGCCGAAACCATGCCGATAGCTGTCTCGGTCGGATCGGTTATTTTGTCAATCGCTATTGACGAGAAGATAAAAGACGTACAAATAATCAACGCAAGTAAAAATGCCTGTAATTTTTTCATGTTGAAAATCCTATGCTTTCTTTTCTTTCAGTTTTTTGCGTTTGCCCGGTTTTTTGCCTGCTTTTATTTTTTATGTATTCACCTTCGTATATTTTTATAGTAAAGGACGATTATCAACCCTCGCCCGTTGCTTCCTTTTTAAACCGTCTTACTTTTTTTCTTGCCTCTGCAGCAGAGAATAACGCAGACTGCGAGAGTCAGGATTATAAGTCCCGCGCATACGGAAACCGTGACGGTTACCGTTTTCATCTCGTCCGTTTTCATCTCGTCCGTTTTTGTCTCGTCGGCTTTCGTCCCGTCGGTCGGAGCTTGTGCGGCTTCTCCCTCTGACGGTGCGTCAGGTGTTTTCTCGGCGGGCACTACCGCCGAGGTATCCCCGATATACGGCAGATATTGACTCACCAAGGCCATAAGCCCGCCGGCATCAACATCCGAGAACCTGTATGCAGCCGTGAAAGGATCCGCAACCTCTATGATATCGCAGATATATATCTTGTCTCCGTCTTCAAAGAGCGTTAGCTCGTACTTGCTGCTGCATTCCACTATATACTCGGGAATATCCTTATATACCCACTTCATATTGCTCTTCGCATTAACGTAAACAAGTCCGTCCGAGCCTTTGGTGACGTCCTTTATGAATACTTCGGTAGTGAAGTCGGTAATAAGTCTGTGCGCGCGCATATACTTTTCAAATGAAGCTTTTTTATTCCAAAAATCATAAAAAGTCTTGGAAATTTCCTCTATGCTGTGCCCGTGGTACAGGGAGTATTCCTCATCCTGATTTCCGCCGCCGTGATCCTGATGACGTCTGAAAGTGCTCTCATCCTTCTCAAGTGCTGCAAGCATTCTGTCGTAGACCTCACCCGAAACGGGAGTAAGCACGTCGGACATTATGTC
>CAKSEI010000147.1 GCA_934446285.1 uncultured Eubacteriales bacterium
GTTATCACAGCGGGGACTATGACTCTCGCCGTGTTTGTTTTTACGCTTTTTCCGCTTATTTTAAAGAAAATCCCGCGTGTTCCCGCACGTGCCGTGCACATTGTCTCTCGGATATGGTGCGCATGCCTTTGGCTTTACGTGATATCGTTCGGTATTTTTGCGGTGAGCATTTTCTCGTATGATTCGTCGGTCGGCGGTGTTTACTCGCATATAGGTGAAGATGAGTCGCCCGTTATAATAACCTTCGGCTGCAAGACGAACGGAATGACACCGGGAAAGGCTTTGACGCGCAGGCTTGAACTGACGAAGGAATTGCTCGAGCATTACCCCGAGGCGGTTACGATAGTCTCGGGCGGAAAGGGGCGCGATGAGAGCGCAGCTGAGGCTGACGCTATGAAAAAGTGGCTTATCGACAGGGGAATCTCTGAGGATAGAATATATACCGAGGACAGGGCAACAAGCACGGTAGAGAACATCCGATACAGCCTCAAGGTAATAGAGGAAAAAAGCCTTACCGGTCCTCTCGTCGGAGTCTCGGCTTACTATCATGTGCCGAGGATAAAGCTTATATCCGAACGATTCGGCTGCGACATGCGTGTGGCCGGAAATCAGCATACCGATATTCAGGGGATGACACGCGAATTTATGGCTTATATTTGGCTGTTTTTGTCACAGGGGAAAATAAATGCGTAAAAATAAAAAGCCTGCGGGAGCACGTTCGCGCGGCAGAACAAATAAAAAGAAAAAACTAATAATATGCGTTTCGGCTTTTGCCTTACTGCTTACCGTCTGCGCCTGCGCGGTGTATATTATTTCCCGCAGGCTCTCTGAGGAGGAAGAGGTACGCTTCCCTACCGACCATTTTCTATTTGAGAGTCCCGATTATGACGCGGATATCTTTTCCGACCCCGACTATGCCGATATCGATAAGTCGGTAATGTTTGAGAACGGTGCGGAGACGTATCCGCTTACGAGCGACGGCTTTTCGCGCGAAAGTTCACTTGTATTTATCGATTACTTTGACGCTTTGAGAAAGGGTGACTTACAGGCTCTGCGTGCGCTTTATTCGGACGAATTCGCGAGCGGGCAAGGGGTTATCCCCGACTTTACCATGCAGCGCGTCTACGACGCCGTTGTAAGCTTTGTCGGCACGGAGAGAAATGAGGACGGTACGGATACTGATATTTACGTTGTAAACTATAAAATCATGAAAAACGACGGCACGTTCAGGCGCGATATAGACAGCGACAGTTCGCGCCCACAGGTATTTTACTTAAAGGTATTCGGTTCGGAGTGGCGTATATGCGATATAAGGTTCTATAAGAGCGAGTAGCGATCGAGCAGGCTCAGAACGGCATATATTATCGGCTGATGCAGCATATATACGGGTAGAGTATGCTTTCCTATAAAGGAGAGCATACTCTTTTTTCCTGCGTATAAAGTCCTGCCCTTTGCCGTGAGTATACCGTAGAGAAAATATCCCGCATAAAAGAGAAATATCCACGGGAAGAGCGGGAAATAATCGGATGACGAAAAACCCTTGTACGGGAAGCCGAAGAATGCCGTAAAGAGATTTGCATACAGACTGCGGGGCAGGGAAAAGAATAAAAGCTTACCTCGGTTTAATCGATATGTCGCGACGAAAAGTACCGACGACACGGCGAGCCCCGTTGCCGGCGGGACACGTGAAAGAAACTTTTCCGCAGGAACGGCGATAAGAGATGTGACACCGAGGAAAGTCAGCACGCCGAAGTATATCGGGCTTGACGGTACGGCGGCAAATGACACGGCAGTGATAACAGCGCCGCAGACGAGTACGGTGAGCGCGCGGCGCACACGGTGCGCGCCGAGACGTGAACAAAAGCCCGATAAGAGAACAAAGCCACACGCGATAAATCTCTCCCATACAAGCGCCCCGATGCCGAGAAAAAACGGGACGGGAAAGTGAAAAAGATTTACCAAGTCCCACAGGGTATGGTACGCAATCATATTTATGAGCAGCACGCCGCGCAGCGTGTCGAGGGTATGTATTCTCTCTTTTTTCATTCCTTTATAAAAGCCCGTGTATAAAAGCCCGTGACAGAGCGTCAGCGGTCGGTAAGTAATTTTTCGTAAGCGATGCGCGCTTTGCCCGCCTCGGAGTCTCCGGAGAGGGTAATTGTACCGCATCGTACAAAGCCGTATTTTTCGAGCAGTCGCTGCATTGACAGATTGTCCTCGTGTGTGTCGGCACGCAGCGACAGTATAGAGGGATCGGAAATATCACGCGCGTGTGAAAAGAGCAGGGAGGCAACCCCGCGTCCCTTGTATTCGGGTAAGACGGCAACTCTGTGTATGACGGTATATTTGCCGCCTGAGAGCCATGCGCCGTCTATGCGTGCGTACGACGGGTCGGGCGCGGGAATTATTGCGCAGGCGGCAATTATACGCCCGTCTGCCCATACCGCGTGCGTGAAATGCGACGCTATATCGTTTAAAACAACTTCATCCTGCGGATATCCCGTCTGCCATTGGTCAATGCCCGCGAGGCGAAAGTATTCGCGAGCTGCGTTATAGAGTCTTTTTATCGCGCCAAAATCCTCGGGGCGAGCCGTGCGTATTTCTGCTTTCATATTGTGACAAAACCTCCGAAATCGGTGAGAATTCCGTCTCCCATACGTACGGGCGTACATCCGTGAGAGTATAGGAAGGCGTCTATGGACGCAAAGTCGGGATGTGCAGTGATATCCCCGCAGAAGAGCATTTCATCTCCTATGCGCACGCTGCACCCGCCGATAAAGCCGTATGAATAACCGGGCAGGAGTATCTCCCCGCCGGTTATCTCGAGCACGTCTATGCCGCAGTCCCTTGCGTGAACGGCTATAGACGGATCGGCGGTTATAATCGCGTTTTCATCCACCTTGCACACCGTGCAGCGCGAGTAGCCCTGAGGCACGTTTATTATATTGCCGAAGAGCTTTTTCACTGCGTGGGAAGTGTATTTTTCAAGGCAGAAGAGCCTGTCTCCGAGAGAGAGGGCGTTGAGTGCGATATCGTAGGGATATTTTGCGTCGACGGGGTCGGGTACGGTCGTTATATCCGTCTTTGTCCGGGCAAAAAGCTCCGAATTTTCCCGATAATAGCTCTCGTATACCGTGAGATTTCCGTCATGCGGGAAGATAAGCATATCAGCGTGGTCGGCTACGGGATTGTCAAGGGCGGAAAATGGCGGAAGAGGTATATACTCAAGTCCGCGCAGGCGAAAATCCTCCACTATGGCGCGCGATACACGCGCAGAGCCGAAAACATAAGAAAAAGAGCGACAGACGCCGCTCATTTTTACCTCTCCCATATCGCTTAAGCGCGGGTAACCTTACCCGAACGCAGACAGCGGGAGCATACGTTAACGGTTTTGTTAGTGCCGTTTACAACAGCCTTGACCTTACGTATGTTCGGCTTCCAAGTTCTGTTGGTCTTGCGGTTTGAATGAGAAACCTTGAGTCCGAAGACTACGCCTTTGCCGCAAACATCACACTTTGCCATGTTGACACCTCCGATTTATTTAAATACATTTTCTTTCAGACTAACAGCATTATCTTACCATACTTTCGGTAAAAAAGCAATAGGTATACGATAAAAAACTCAAATTTCACTATTCTTTTTCGCTGCGATCGCCGTGTCTCCTGAATTCAAATTTGTTTTCCGTATGGTTTATCAGTCTCTTAAGGTTTTCACGGTGCATAAATACAATGAGCAGCGATATCGCTATGGCGAATACATTGTACATGTTCGCCCCGTAAACCATGTTGAGCAGCACGGGGTAGAGCAGCATACACATGACGGACGCAAGGGAAATATACTTGTATCCGATCACGAG
>CAKSEI010000148.1 GCA_934446285.1 uncultured Eubacteriales bacterium
TCTTGCAGCCGACGCGGGACTGGAGATACTGCCCGTGATAAATAAGATAGACCTGCCGTCGGCTGATGTCGGCAGAGTACGCGACGAGATAGAGGATGTCATCGGAATTCCTGCGCAGGACTGCGCCGCAGTCTCCGCAAAGACCGGAGAGAATATCAGTCAGATTTTCGACCACGTCGTTAAGGATATTCCTGCGCCCTCGGGCGACCCGTCAGCACCCCTTAGGGCACTTATCTTTGATTCATATTACGACTCGTATCTCGGAGTTGTAGTGTATATGCGTATCGTCGACGGTACGCTGCGCGCGGGAGATAAAATCCTTATGATGAACTCGGGCGCTGTCTTTGACGTCGTTGACGTAGGATATATGGACGCTTTCGGATTAAAGAGCGCGGATGAGCTGTGTGCGGGAGACGTCGGATATCTCACGGCGAGCATAAAGAATGTCTCGGACACTCGCGTGGGAGATACCGTGACGGGTGCGGACAGACCTGCGGGAGAGCCTCTTCCCGGCTTTAAAAAAGCACTGCCCATGGTATACTCGGGTATTTATCCCGCGGACGGAGCTCGTTATACAGACCTGCGCGATGCGCTTGAAAAGCTGCAGCTAAACGACGCATCGCTGTCGTTTGAGGCGGAGACATCAGCCGCTCTCGGTTTCGGTTTCCGCTGCGGATTTCTCGGACTTCTCCACATGGAGATAATCGAGGAGAGACTCGAGAGAGAATTCAATCTTGACCTTATTACGACAGCGCCCAGTGTTATTTATAAAATAGAAAAAACCGACGGCAGCATAATTTTTATCGATAATCCGTCAAATTATCCGCCGCAGGACGAGATAAAGACATCATACGAGCCTTTTGTAAGGGCATCAATTATTTCGCCCACAGAATTTGTCGGCGGAATAATGGAGCTGTGTCAGGACAGGCGCGGTACTTTTATCGACATGAAGTATATCGACACCGACCGCGCAGAGCTGACATATATGCTGCCGCTTAACGAAATAGTCTATGACTTTTTTGACGCGCTCAAGAGTAAAAGCAAGGGCTACGCATCTTTTGACTATGAATTTGCCGACTATACTGAGAGCAGCCTCGTCAAGCTCGATATACTTTTAAACGGCGAGATAGTGGACGCTCTGTCATTTATTGTTCACCGTGACAAGGCTTACGCACGCGGACGCAAAATAGCAGAGAAGCTGAAGGACAATATACCGCGTCAGCTTTTTGAAGTACCGATACAGGCGGCTATAGGCGGAAAGGTCATAGCGCGAGAGACGGTGAAGGCTCTGCGCAAGGATGTCCTCGCAAAGTGCTACGGCGGTGATATTACACGTAAAAAGAAGCTGCTCGAAAAGCAGAAAGAGGGTAAGAAAAAAATGCGCCAGCTCGGCTCGGTGCAGGTCAGCCCCGAGGCTTTCATGGCGGTAATGAAGCTAAACGATGAATAATTTAGGACTGTATATCCATATTCCTTTCTGCGCGAAAAAGTGTGGATATTGCGACTTTTATTCCGTGCGCGGCACTCGCCCAATCGACGAATATATAAGCGCACTCACTCTGGATTTGCGGAACACCGGCAGGCAGTGCAGGGAGTATACCGTCGACACGGTTTATGTCGGCGGAGGTACTCCCTCTCTTATGTCAACAGAAAACATGAACAGTCTCTTCTCGGCTGTGCACGATGCTTTTACTTTATCCGACGATTGCGAGATAACGGTCGAGTGCAATCCTGCGTCAAGCGACGTCGGGCTTGCATCTTCCCTTAAATCGGCGGGGGTAAACAGGATAAGTCTCGGTATGCAAAGCTCAGATGACGATATTTTGTCTTTCTTGGGCAGATCACACGACAGAAGAGGCTTTGAAAACGCCTATTCGCTCTTCCGTCATGCGGGATTTGACAACATCAGCGTCGATATCATGTACGGCATCCCGGGCGAGAATGCTCAGTCTGTAAAGAGAGATGCACTCTACGCACTTTCTCTTGAGTGCGAGCATGTATCATGCTATCTTCTTAAGGTCGAGAGCGGAACGGCTTTTTCAAAGCGTGGGATTGTCGAGGCTGACGGCGACGAGGCTTTTATACAGTATAAGACTCTTTGTGATACGCTCGGAAACGGCGGCTTTGAGAGATACGAGATAAGCAATTTCACTCGCGACGGCAGACGCTCGCGGCATAATATGAAATATTGGACGTGCGGAGAATATCTCGGTTTCGGCCCTGCCGCCTATTCTTATTTCGGCGGCAGACGCTACGGAAACGCACGCAATATCTCCGCTTATATTCACGGTGAAAATATCCGCACAGACATTGAAATAATAACGGAAGAAGAAAAAAGGCGTGAAAAAATCATGCTCGGGCTGCGTCTCTCCGACGGTATTCCTGCTGTTCTTCTTGATGAGAGCAAGGTAAGCTCCTTTAAGAGGGCCGGATACCTTACCGTCGCGGACGGAAGAGTCAGTCTTACCACCGAGGGCTTTTTTCTCAGCAATCTGATTATTTCGGAATTTCTCGATTAAATTGAATAATTTTCCTTTTATCAGGTAATAGTTACCTTACAAGCCTTATTTTTTGCATTGAAAGATATTTTGATATGTGATAATATGGAGTGGGAGGTAAATATGAAAAAAACAGTTACATCGGCTCTTTGTCTTGTGCTCGTATTGTCTCTTTTCTTTTCCGTATCGGCTAACGCCCTTTCGGGAAGGACTGTGACAGTCAGCCTCGACGGGGAAGTCATATACAGGGAAAGGCCGCTGCTCATAGGAGGCGTGACATATGTTCCTTTCCGCGATTTTATGCAGAGAAACGGCTGCTCAGTCGACTGGGACGACAAAACAAAGACAGCCTACGCGCGAAAAAGCTCTCTTGAGGTGAGCGCCGCGAAGGATGAGAGCTATATCGTCGCCAACGGCAGATACCTGTATCTGTCGAAGAGCATCCTCGAAAAGGGAAGAATGTACGTTCCGCTGCGCACTCTTATAAAGGCGCTCGGAGGCAGCGTATCATGGTCGCAGAGCGAAAAGCGCGCTTACGCGCGCTCGGGGGAGACACCTATCGCGAGCGGGGACAGCTACTATAATCAGACCGATTTATATTGGCTCTCACGCATAATCAACGCCGAGAGCGGAAATCAGCCTCTGCTCGGCAAGATAGCGGTCGGCAACGTCGTCATGAATCGCGTAAGAAGCGAGCTGTGTCCCGACAGTATTTATGACGTTATTTTTGATGACAGATACGGGGTGCAGTTCACTCCGACATCTAACGGCACTATCTACAACGAGCCTAACATCGAAAGCGTTATCGCGGCGAAAATCTGCCTTGACGGCTTTTCACTCAACCGTGATATTCTCTATTTTATCAATCCAGACCTTGCAACTAACCGTTGGGTTGCCGACAACTGCGTATATGTCTTTTCCGTCGGAGAGCATGACTTCTATTGCTGATAATAAAAAAATCACACGTCGTGTGTGATTTTTTTATTTCGGATTTACTTTTCCGCTGCGTACTTTGAGAGATCCGTTGCGTAGCAATACTTTGACGAAGTGAATTTGCCGAAGATATACTTGTTTGTCGCTGACTCGCACATTGTATAGAGCTTTCCGTCAACGCATACGATCTCCTCGGACATGGGTGCGAGCTTTATATCGCCTACCATTGCCGAGCTGTCAAGGACATAGAGAGGAACACTCTGATCGAGGACGGTAATGCTGCCCTCTCTCTTATCTGCGTCATAGATATAAATATGCGAGAAAGCAACGCCATACGAGGTCGAGAGACATATTCGACCGTCTGTGTCAAAGCACATGCCCTGAACAAGTCCGGGGATTGAATATGCG
>CAKSEI010000149.1 GCA_934446285.1 uncultured Eubacteriales bacterium
CACTCAGAAGTGAGCCTGCCATACTGCAAAGGTATCCTTTGGTCAAAACGGAGATCATCAGCACACCGAGGATGTAGACCGTGACGATATTGGAATCCGAAAAGCCGAGATGATCAAACAGAAACCCGAGCGCCGTGCATACTGCAAGCATGAGAACTGTCACGGCAATATCCCGCAGCGACGGTATCTCGGCGCCTAAGAACAGACGGCGTCTGTGCGGCTTTGTGTAGTTCAGTGCGTCGGGAATAATATGAATGTCAACATCGGGGGCGGAGGAAATCAGCTTTTCAGTAAGGGTCGGTCTTCCGAAAAGGCCTCTGCGTCTGGCGCTGCTTTGCCCAATCACGATTTTTGTGACATCGGAAAGTCTGACATATTCCGAGATCTGCAGCGACACATCCTCGCCGTGCGTCATAACGATCTCGGCGCCGAGCCTTTGTGCAAGCTGTATATTCT
The DNA here is from genome assembly GCA_934446285.1 of uncultured Eubacteriales bacterium. Lineage (GTDB taxonomy): Bacteria > Bacillota > Clostridia > Oscillospirales > CAG-272 > CAKSEI01. The sequence goes on from CAKSEI010000149.1 coordinate 457, forward strand.
GCGAAAGCCGAGACTGATCCTCATTATTTATGACCGTATCCGTCTGTACATAGATGGCGGTGAATTCTGCCCGAAGCTCTTCGGCCATTCTTGCGGCGGTATGTACGATCTTTGCATTGGACGGCGAAGAGGATAGGCAGACAAGGATATGCTCGTCTGCACCGTTTTTTTGCTGCTCGGCTTGTATTCTCATCGGTTTCACCGTCCTTTTGATTTATTATACATCAAAGCCGTGAAATAAACTACCGCAAACTAAAATGTACACTCTTTTCCGTCGGAAAGGATAATATCGACCTTGCCGTGCGTTTCCCGAAAGCGATGGATCTCACTTAATATCTCGCGGTCGGACAGTCCCTGCGGCAGCAAAATTTCGGAAGGCTCACGTGAATTGCTTTCCTTTAACAGCGCCTTTCTGTTTTCTTCAAGAAATCGATCCAGCCTGCCCATAAGATAAAATCCGAAAACAAATACGCCAAGCAGGCTGACGATCAGCAATAGCTCTGCCAACCCTTTTCACCTCTGTTAAATGCGGAAGCACTTTTGCAGCTCTTTGTAAGCACCGAGAACCAAAAGTGTGATCTTGTCCGTAAGAACGGTTTCCGGCGAAACCGCCATATTTATCTTTCCGTTTTCCTTGGTCGCCATAATATTGATGCTGTATTTTCTGCGGATATCCAGCTCTCCGACGGTTTTGCCGATCCATCCCTCCGGCACCTCTACCTCAAAAATGGCATGTGACTCGTCGATCTCAATGTAGTCCCGAATGTGGTCGGCAGTGTACCGAATGGCAGCCCAGTTTGCCACCTGTTTTTCCGGGTAGACAACCTCGTCAGCTCCGTTGCGCAGTAGGAATTTTTCCTGCACATCACGCTCGGCGCGGGACACAACTAATTTTGCGCCCAGTTCTTTCAGCAAAGAAGTAGTTTCAAGTGAGTTTTGAAAATTTCCGCCGATGGTGACAATGCACACATCAAAGTTTCCTATGCCGAGCGACTTTAAAAACTCCGTGTTTGTGCTGTCGCCGATCTGTGCGTTGGTGACGATCGGTAGGATCGCATTGACTCTTTCTTCGTTGCTGTCTACTGCCATCACTTCGTGTCCGAGCTTATTCAGCTGTAAAGCAATATGTCTGCCGAATCTGCCGAGACCTATTAACAATATGTTTTTCATAATACAGTAGCTCCTTTATCCGACTGTGATCTTTTCGAGCGGCAGCTTTGCTCCGCTCTGATTTTTATTGGATATCGCCGCATAAATCAGGGTGAGTCCGCCGACTCTGCCGAGATACATCAAGGCGATTAAAATAAGCTGAGACAAAATGCCGAGCTGCGGCGTGATCCCGAGCGTAAGCCCGACCGTTCCGACGGCGGACGCCGTTTCATAAAGGCAAGTGCTGAGCGGCAGACCTTCTGCCGTGCTGATAACAATTCCGCCGATAAAAAACAGCAGAAAATACATTACGGCGACGGCTGCGGCATTTCTTATTGCCGAACCGTCAATGCGCCTGCCGCAGGTTTCGGTATCGTCCTTTTTACGGCAGACGGAAAATGCGCTCAGTATCAGAACGGCAAGCGTAGTCGTTTTCATACCGCCTGCCGTAGAGCCGGGCGAGCCGCCGACAAGCATCAGCAGGATCATAATCGCCTTGGAAGAACCGGTCATAGCGGAAAGATCGGCGGTATTGAATCCGGCGGTTCTCGGTGTGACAGACTGAAAAAGCGACGCAAGGAGCCTTTCGCCGAGCGGAAATCCCGTGAAATCACAGAAGAAAAAGAATACTGCGGGAGCGATAATGAGAATCGCCGTTGTTACCAATATGACCTTGCTCTGCATACGGTATTTTTTGAAATGCAATTTGTTTGTGTAAATATCGTCCCAGGTCATAAATCCGATACCGCCCACAATAATTAAAAGCATAATTGCAATGTTTATCGCAGGATTTCCTATGTATCCCGTAAGAGACGGGTATTTGTTTTCGGCGGTGCCGAGTATATCAAAGCCGGCATTGCAAAAGGCGGAAACCGAATGAAACACCGCCATCCGAATTCCCCTGATACCGTAGCCTTTGCAAAATGTCGGCAACATGGCGATCATTCCGATAAGCTCGACCAAAACAGTTCCCCGCACAATAAAGCGGGTCAGGCGGACGATTCCGCCGACCTTAGGGGCAGAGATGGCATCCTGCATGGTGCTGCGCTGCATCAGCGATATTTTCCTGCCGGACAGCATTGCAAAGGTTGCCGCGACAGTCACAACGCCGAGTCCGCCTATCTGGATCAGCAGCAGAATTATCGCCTGCCCGAAAGAAGACCAATAGCTTCCCGTATCCTGCACGACCAGCCCCGTAACACAAACGGCGGAGGTCGAAGTGAACAGCGCCTCGTGAAACGGCGTAACAACACCCGTGCTTGTTGAGAACGGGAGCATCAATATCAGTGCTCCGAGCAGAATAACCCCGGCAAAGCCCAGGACTATCAGTTTAAAGGATGACAGTCGCTTTTTTCTATGTGTAATTTCAGGCATATATAATTCTCCTGTTTCTGCTTGTTTACAAAGAGTATACTGTGAAATATAAAAAAACGGTGTAATAATTCGGTGTGCTGTATTAAGATCGTATAAAGATGCTCATAACATGAAAAAACGGCGCGGAGTATATGAAAACATATCAAATACGTCACAGTGGGCATAAAAAAGCTGTGCGTATTTCTTTTCTTAGCGACTGCTTTCAGAAACAAGCAATTTCTCGGTCATAAACCGACATTTTTTTGAATTCGAGAACTTTCGAATTGGGTATCTTTCCTCTAAAAATACAAGAAAAAACCGAGATAAAAACTATCATAGACTAATCTCGGTGAATTCTTCGCCCTTGCGATACCCGTGCTCATAAGTTATTATCATTAATGGTATAGTGCATTCGCAAGTCGGCTTTTCTGTTATATTCGCCGGACTGCGAGTTCTGCAGAGTTGAAATTTGCCCGCCGCGACGGACAAGCGTATATGCGGCGTACACATTCTTTTATTTTATCGGCGTATAATATTTCTCCTTGTACTCTTCGTACAGCTCCTTGAATTGCGCGTCGTTGCGCTTTATGTCGCGCAGGTATTCGTGAGTGTCAAACGATGAGTGCTGCAGCTGTATCACGCACACGGCAAGGTTTGAGCAATGGTCGGAAACACGCTCGAAATTCGTAAGCGCGTCATTAAAGACAAATCCGTTTTCTATAGTACATTCGCCGTTCTGCAGTCTCGCTATATGGCGCGAACGCAGCTCGTCCTTTAGGAGGTCTATCACCTGCTCGAGAGGCTCTACGCGCGAGGCAAGATACGCGTCGTTCTCCCTCAGGGCTTTGACGGACATGCCGAC
>CAKSEI010000150.1 GCA_934446285.1 uncultured Eubacteriales bacterium
TGATCCCTGTCGAAAAAATTGCGGGCGGAACCCTCGGTAACCTTCTTTACTATGTTGCCATCATCGGCGTTCTGCTCGTCATCTGCACCATCATCCGTCTTAAGGTCTCTTTTCTCCGCAAGGCCTTCATCCCGGCGTCCCTGCTGGCCGGTATTATCGGCATGATCCTCGGCCCTCACGTCCTCGGTGTGATCCCGGCCGATATGATGTCGAGCATCGGCGCGATCCCCTCCCACATGATCACGATCGTCTTCGCCTGCATGATGCTGGGCGTGAGAAAGTCGGAAAACACCTCCAGCATGATGCACGATGCGGCCGCCGGTCTTGGCTGGCTCTGGTCGAACTCCTTTATGCAGGTTGGTGTGGCGTGCCTTCTGTGCGCGTTCCTCTTCACGCCGGTCTTTAGCGTGAACGAGCTGTTCGGCTCCCTCTTTGAGATCGGCTTTGCGGGCGGCCACGGCACGGCCGGCGGTATGGCAAGCGTCTTCACCGATAGCTTCAACTGGGCGGACGGTGCCGACCTCGGCAAGACCACCGCGACCATCGGTCTTCTGGCCGGTATCTTCGGCGGCATGGCCATCATCAACATCGCTGTGCGCAAAAAGTGGACCAAGGTCCTCACCGAGCCTGCTTCCGGCAACGCCGCGAAGGAAGTTTTTGACGAGGGCGACCCCAACCACGAGCCTTCCGCTTATGCCACCATCAGCCAGGACGTCGTGGAGCCCTTTGCATTCCACCTCGGCATCATCGGCCTTGCTATCCTGATCGGCCGCCTCATCGTCTGGGGCTTCGGCCAGATCTTCGGCTACAGCGGCCTTCCTCTCTTCCCCTTTGCCATGATCGGCGGTTGGGTCATCAACATCATCGCACAGAGAGTGCCTCTGCTGCGCGCGCTGTTTGACCGCAAGACCTTCCAGCGCATTCAGGGCATGGCGCTTGAGATCCTCGTCACCTGCGCAATGGCTTCCATCTCCATCCCCGTCGTTCTGGCCTACTGGGCGCCGCTGCTCATCGGCACCGTCGTCATCATGGTCTTCATGGTGTTCTGGACCCTCTGGCTCAGCCCCCGCATCTTCAACGACTGCTGGTTTGAGCAGGCCATCATCCGCTATGGCGCGTTCTGCGGCGTTGCAGCCGTCGGCTACATGCTTCTGCGCAGCGCTGACCCCAAGATGGAGACCGATGCCGGTACGATCTACGCGCTGGACGGCCCTCTGATGAGCCCCTTCATCGGCGGCGGCCTGGTCACCTCCATGTGGCCCTTCCTTATCACCAGCATGGGCGCTATGAAGTTCGGCTTCATCGCCTGCGGCATCTCCCTCGCGATCCTCGTTGTGCTGCGTCTGTTCTTCTGGAAGAAGGACTTCAAGATGCAGCAGAGATAATCATCTCGTTGACACAACAAAAATTGCCGGGTGCTGCGTGAATGCAGCACCCGGCCCAGGCTAACATTTTCGGAGGCAAAAACAAAATGGAAAAAAAAGTTGCTGTCATTGGCGCCGGCAACGGCGGTACGGCCATTGCCGCATATCTTGCCAGCCTCGGCGTCGAGGTCAATCTGTGTGACCTGTTCCCGCAGTACCTTGAGGGCATCATTGCCGCTGACGGCATCGATCTGACGCTTGACGGCCAGACCACCCACCAGCGTCTCAACAAGGTGACCGGCGATGTGGCGGAAGCCATCTCCGGCGTGCACCTCATCATGGTCGTCACCCCGTCTTTCACGCACCGCATGATCGCTGAACGCTGCTACAGCGCCCTGACGGACGGTCAGGTCGTGGTGCTCAATCCCGGCCGCACCGGCGGTGCGCTGGACTTCCTGAACACGATCCGCTCCAAGGGCTGCCACGCCGATATCACTATCGCCGAGACGCAGACCCTCATCTACTCCTGCCGCAAAACCGGCCCCGCTTCCGTCGAGATCTTCGGCGTGAAGAAGGAGGTCGCCCTCGGCGCTTTCCCCGCAAACCGCACCTCGCAGGTGCTCGAACTGCTCAACCCCTACTACCCGCAGTTCACCGCAGCGAAAAACTGCATGGAGACGAGCCTTTCCAACATCGGCGCGCTCTTCCACCCCACACCGGTGTTGCTGAACATCGGCCGCATTGAAAACGATAAGAACGGTTACCGCTATTACTGGGACGGCATCACCCCCTCTGTCGCGGTGCTGATCAAGGCCATCGACCACGAGCGCATGGCCGTTGCCGAAGCCTACGGCGTTGAGATCCTCAGCGCGGAAGAATGGCTCCGCCAGTCCTACGACACCTATGGCGACAATCTCTACGAGCTCTTACAGCACAACAACGCCTACGCCGACATCAAGGCCCCCACGACCATCGAGGCTCGCTATGTGACCGAGGACGTTCCCATGAGCCTTGTCCCCATCTCCGAGCTTGCCCGCATCGCCGGCGTACCCACGCCGAACATCGACGCCGTCATCCAGCTGACCAGCTCCATCTATCAGCGCGACTTCCGCGCCGAGGGCCGCTGCGCCAAGAACCTCGGCATCGAGGGCATGAGCAAGGCGCAGGTCACCCACTTCTTCGAGACCGGTGAGCGTTAAACAAAACAGTCCCCTCTAAAATTTAACATATTTTGGATAACAAATGAAAGGAAGCAATTATTATGAGCAAGGTCGATATTCTGTTTCTGAACAATAAGGCCATGGAAGAGCTCGGCTGCGGCGACATGGCCGCCGTCATGCACGATGTGGAGCGCGCCTACACCCTCGTCGAGCAGGGCGACGTCATCACCCCGGGCAAGCTCCCCATGCGCTGGGGCAAGACCGCTGAGGACGAAAACGTCTACGGCCGTATCAACGCCATGCCCGGCTACATCGGCGGTGAGTACAACATGGCCGGTATCAAGTGGATCGGCAGCGGCCCGATGAACTACAAGAAGGGCCTGCCCCGCGCCAGCGTCACCGTCATCCTGAATGACCCCGACACCAAGCTGCCCGTCTGCGTGGCCGATGGTACTGAAGTCAGCGCCAAGCGTACCGGCGCTTCCGGCGGCGTCGCTATGAAGCTTCTGTCCAAGGAGAACTCCTCTGTTCTGGCGATCTGCGGTGCAGGCGCTCAGGGCCGCACCCAGCTCGAGGCCGCGATGATGGTCCGTCCCGGCATCAAGAAGGTTTATGTCTACGATATCCGCCCGGAGAGCTCCGCTCGCTTTGTCGAGGAGTCTAAAGCCAAGTATCCCGACGTCGAGTTCATCGCCGCCGCAACCCCGAAGGAGGCTGTCTCCGAGAGTGATATCATCGTCTGCGTCACGCTGGCGAACGAGCCGTTCATTGAGGCCGACTGGCTGAAGAAGGGCGCTCTCGTCATGAACATGGCCGACTTCGAGGTCACCTATGACTGCGTCAAGAAGGCCAGCAAGATCGTCGTCGACAACTGGGAGACCATCAAGCACCGCATGATCAGCACCGTCGCTCTCATGTGGAAGGATGGCATCATCAAGGATGAGGACATCCACGCTCAGCTCGGCCAGATCCTGATTGGCGAAAAGAAGGGCCGCGAGAACGATGACGAGATCATCTACTTCAACGCCGTCGGCACCGGTATCCTTGACCTGGCTGTCACCACGCGCTGCTACCGCAAGGCTCTCGAGCTCGGCAAGGGCACCAAGCTCGCTTACTGGGAAGAATAATCCGGAACCATTCCGTTACCATACTCTCTCGTCCTAAAAAGCAAAAGGGGGGCTTGCGTTCGCAGGCCTCCCTTTTGCTTTATCGACCGTTTTTCGTTCTCCGCCGCCCCAAAGCGGCCCCGCGCTTTCTTACAG
>CAKSEI010000151.1 GCA_934446285.1 uncultured Eubacteriales bacterium
CTATGGGCACGTATCTTGACCTGCCCGTGTGGAAGCTTGTTTTCCCCGGCTTTTGCTATGCGATACTCGCGGGAATTATCGCGCTCATGACGCTTATCGGCTATCTCTCGGTAAGAAAAATGCTGCGCGGCACGGCTGCAGACGCGCTGCGTCCGTACACTCCGAAAAAGATGAAGCCCATGCTTATCGAGAGGACAAAGCTCTTTCACCTGCTGTCATTCGGCACGAGATGGAATATGCGCGATATAGTAAGGCATAAGTCGCGCACGGCTATGAGCATAATAGGAATAGTCGGCTGCTCGGTGCTTGTTGTCGCGTCATTCGGTATGCGCGATACCATGAATGCTTTCCTCGAGATGTATTACGACAACGGACTTAACTATTCGTCGCGCATTTTTCTTGCGAGCGACGCGTCCGAAGACGAGAGAAAAACGGTCATAGAGAAGTATAACGGCGACAGCGGCACGTCCGTCAGCACTCAGCTTGAGGAGCAGACCGTTTCGCTTGATATTTATTCTCTTACTCATGACTCCATACGCATATCGGATAAGAATGCGGACAATATCGATATAAAAGACGACGGAGCATATATCTGTATGCGCCTCTCGGAGAAATATTCTCTGCGCGCGGGAGACACTTTTGTGCTTAAGCGTTTCGGAACAGACGAGAAGTATACACTTAAGGTTGCGGGTGTATTCAGGAGCGTCTCGGAGAATATCCTCATAACCGATAAGTATGCCGCCACGCTCGGCTTAGACTTTGTCCCCGACTCCGTTTATACGGACTGTGATAAGTCGGAGATTGAGATCTCGTCCGCGATAAAGAGCGTCCAGTCGAAGAGCTTGATAATAGATTCTTTTGATACATTTACCGATATAATGAATCAGATGATTTATCTGCTCGTATTCGGCGCGCTGCTGCTCGGCGTTATCGTCCTCTATAACCTCGGAACGATGAGCTATACCGAGAGATACCGCGAGATGGCAACGCTCAAGGTCGTCGGATTCCGCGACGGGAAGATAGGCAGACTTCTCTCGGGACAGAATCTGTCGCTTTCGATTATCGGCGTTATCATCGGCATCCCGCTCGGCGCGGCGACTCTCTCATATTTGTTAAAGACGCTCGCGGGCGAGTACGAAATGAAACTGTCGATAAGCCTCGGCTCATACGTGATAAGCATTTTGCTTACTGTCGCCGTTTCGCTTGCCGTAAGCCTTATTGTTTCGCGTAAAAATAAAAAGATAGACATGGTAGAAGCCCTGAAAGGAGCTGAATAAAATGATAAAAACAGTCTTAAAAATCGACGGAATGGCTTGCTCGATGTGCGAGTCTCATGTAAATGACGCAATTCGCGGCGCCTTTGACGTGAAAAAGGTTTCGTCGTCTCACTCAAAGGGCGAGGCGGAGATAATCTCGGAGACCTATCTCCCGCAGGACAAGCTGAGGGAGGCAATAGAAAAGATGGGATACCGCGTGCTCGACGTAAGCGAGTCGGTGTATGAGAAAAAAGGATTTTTCTCGAAATTCCGCAAATAAGCGAAAAATACAATCACATTCGGCGGGTATGCGCGGCATACCCGCCCTTTTTCTTTATTGCTGCGGCAAGAATAATAACAATTATCGCACTGCCATCGCGCGATTGTGCAAAAAATCCTATTTGCAAAAAAAGTGCTGCACCTCTTTGCGCACTTACCGCGACATATACGCGACATAAAGTTAAAAAGCATTTAAAAGGAAATATGAAAGCACGCTATCGCCGAAAAAATTCGGCATTTGTAAATATCATATTGACAAAACGGATAAAACGTGTTAATATAGATTCGGGCGGAAGATAAGCATACGGGCGGAGGACTACGGCGATGCATCATAAGCATTTATCTGAGCAAAAGACAACGGGGTATATAACGTCGGACACCGTGCGGCGCACGGCGGCTTTTTCTCCTTTTCTTCCCGACCGAGGACAAGCCACGCACCGGCTTAAAGCGGACACGCCTTTACCTAAAAACAGCACAAAATGAGCCTTTACGGGTCACTTTGTGCTGTTTTTTGAATATACGGAATTGTTTATTAGTCACGTCGAGGTAGAAACATGAGAAAAATTAAACTGTTAGGAAAAAGTAAAAAAGGCTCCGACCGCAGCATTGGAGCGTCGGTAAGGTCGACAAAATACATGCTGAGGTTTATATGGCATCAAAAGCACGGTAAGTCATATATCATCCTTAAGCTGCTTATGTCGGTGCTTAACGCGCTGCTTCCCATAGCTTTGATATATGTTCCCGGACTTTTGATTAATGAGCTGATGGGCGGGATGCGCACGAATGTTTTGCTCGTGTATATAGGCGTGATTATCGGTATACCACTCTTTCAGGCGGCTGTTATGTCACCTTTGAGAATTCTCATGGGAAACCGGTACAACGATTTTTACGATGAGATGAGCACGCAGACGGTTATTCACAGCGCCGATATGGACTATGAGACTATAGAGAAGCCCGACATGGACGTTGTAAGAGAGCGTGTTGCGGGGAGCATCCACGAGTGCCTGAGTATTGTTGACTATTTAGGCGGACTTATCTCTGCGGCAATAAGTATTGTTACCTGCGCGTCGGTTCTGTCCGTGCTCAATCCCTTTTTGATAATTCTCGTTATTATCGCTGTTATATTCAATTTCGTGAAGAATAAGGCTGCGAACAAGAGAAATTATGAGCTTAACAACGAGTCGGCAAAGTACAACAGATATTGCTCCCCCGTGTTCTCGTATTTCCTTTACAATAAGTATGCCAAGGAAATGAAGGTTTTCAACCTGAAGGATTTTTTCTTGGATTTATACAAGGATAAAAGGAACATAGTATATAAGCTTAATGTCAAATATTCAAAATTCACCGTGCGTGACAATATTATAGATGCGCTTATCTCATTCGCGCAGAATGCGGTGCTTTACGTATATTTTATATATCAGGTCTTTAACGGCAGCGTGGCTGTCGGCAGCCTGACAATATATATCGGTATGGTCATGCGGTTTACCAATTCCATATTTGATATCACCGGTCAGTATCTGCAGCTGTCGGGACGCAGCGTGCGCGTAAGGGATTTTATGGAATTTATGGATATACCGCTGAACAATTTCAGAACAGGTGACCTGACTCCGAGCATAGACGGAAATTCGGTTATTGAATTTAAAAATGTCTCTTTCAAATACCCCGGCAGCGATATTTATGCGCTGAAAAATTTCAATATAAAGATAAAGTGTGGCGAGAAGCTTTGCATAGTCGGCGAGAACGGCTCGGGAAAGTCGACTTTCGTCAAGCTTTTAACGCGGCTTTATGTGCCCTGCGAGGGAGAAATCCTGCTAAACGGAATTAATATAAATAAATATGAGTATTCGGGATATCTGAGACTTTTTGCTCCCGTTTTTCAGGATTTCGCGCTTTTCAATCTTACACTGCGGGAAAATATTATGATGGCGGACGAGTTTGATAAAGATAAGATGATCAGCGCCGCCGAGCAGAGCGGGGCTGCAAAGCTCTCCGAGAAAAACAAGGAAAAGGGTTATGACACCGTTATTTACAAATGGTTTGACGCCGACGGAATAGAGCCGTCGGGCGGCGAGGGACAGAGGATAGCCATAGCCCGCGCTCTTTATCACGGAGGTGAAATATACATCCTCGACGAGCCGACCGCAGCCCTCGACCCCAACGCAGAGTATGAGAT
>CAKSEI010000152.1 GCA_934446285.1 uncultured Eubacteriales bacterium
GCTCCGTCCTTAACATATTCGACATCCCACAGCTCATATCCGAGCCCCTCGACGGTGTCCGTGATCAGTCCGCGTACAAGCGACGCCGTATTCTGCTTTGCCTTTGCCATACTTTCTCCCTATCATAACGCAAGAGAGCGGGGTGACCGCTCTCTTGTCAATCAGTATACGCTATACGTATTATATCATACGTTACGGCAAAATGCAATAGTCCGCACGTAATTTTTCGTTTTTTTATTTCTTGATTTCGCGCAGCTCCCCGCGCTTTGCGTTTATCCTGTCGTTGAGGGCGCACACGGACGCTTCATCGACCGTTCCGGGAGCGTTATACGCCTCATTTACGAGCCGTCCCAACTCGCAGTAGAGGTCGTCAAGCTCGCCCGCCGTCTTCATCTCCTCGTATTTAGTGCGGACGGTTTCCTTTGCGCCGTTCACGGCTTTTATCGCCTTGTCCGTGCCCTTCTCGATGGTGCTCCTTACCTTGTCCATGTCAAATTCAAAGCTCATTTTGACCTTCTCCTCTCAATATTTGACCGCCTCGACGTTTTTCACGCTGAGGTCGGATATTTTTTCTTCATCGGTTTGAAGTCCGTCCGAATATCCGTCCATGACTTCCCTGAAACGCGATCGGGCACACAGCTCCTTTATATCGGAAAACTGAATATAGTCGCCCGCGTCGTCGTAAGCTTTCTCGGGCAGAGTCTCGCGCTTGACAAAATACACTCCGTTCTCATCCTCAGTCCGTGTCCACTCTCCCTCGTCAAGGGCAAAAATCGCATCGGACACGGCGTTAAGCCCGCTCGCATACGGTTCATCCGAGCAGAAGTACATCCCTCTCGGATAGAAAGAAACGTCAAGATCGTTTAGGGATGAGTCGGTATACATTTCGTCAAAGGCATCGGAATTATCCCCGAGTCTTTTCTCCGCGTCGTCTGCCGTCCGGTCCTTTATCCTTTTTTCGTCGTCAGTGAGGGCGCGCATTTTGTAATAGCCGTCGTCTCCCACCTGTCTTTGACCGTTTTCGTCCGTCACATATGCGTATTTTGTCGAGATATATATGACCTTGCCGCAGACGTATTTATCGTTGTAGTAAGCCTCTATATCGCTGTCGTCGCCCGCGGAAATCCCGTGCTCGTAGAGCAGGCTCTCGTACTTGTACTGTATTGTGTAGACCTCCTCAAGCTCGCCCTCGTCAAGCCCCAGCTCGGAGAGCGCCGCAGAGAGATAGCTGCGCCCGCCGAAGAGCTCCACCGCGTCGTCGACATCAGCCTTTATTTTTTCTTTCGCCTCGTCCCCGACGGTATATCCGAGCTTGTCAAAAACTCCCGCCGAGATGACAAAGTCGCGTATCGTCGCCTTTATCTCTCCGTCGATAAATTCCCCGTAGGTCTGCCCGCCTTCCGCCTCCTTGTCCCAGAAAGAATTGCTGTCCTCGATATCCGAATAAGTCTCGAGATAAAAATTCTTGAGAGAGGCAAAGAGGTACTTATACTGACCGTATGTCAGCTTTGTTTTGCCGTAGGACATAACCGCAGCCCCCGAGCAGGATGAGAAGAGCATGCAGAGTACGGCAATAGCGGCAAGCACCGCCGTCAGTTTCTTTTTCACTTGTTTTTATTCCTTTCACCGATATATGTGCCGAGAAGGCGGCACGCGTTTTTTATCTCATCCGTGCCCCTGCGGCTCTTTAGTACGGCATACGGACGAGCGCCGAGCATTACGGCGTATCCACCCGGCTCTTTTCTTGCAAGAAAGGTCCAGTTCTCGGTATCAAAAGGCTCTTGATATACCCTGAATGCCCCGCCCGTAAATTCTATCTTTTCGGCGTGTATTTCCCCTCCGAGCGAGCGCAGGTAAGAGATATTCACGAGATTTTCAACCTCACCCGGCATATCCCCGTATCTGTCTATCAGCTCGTCGGTGACATCGCTTAAGTCCGCCTCGGTGCATATACGCGAAATACCGCGGTAGGCAGCTATTCTCTCTCCCGTCTGCTTTATATATCTCTCGGGGATATAAGCGCTCTTCCCGCAGACGACGGTACAGGTGAATTCCTTTGCGACCCGCCCGCCCTTTTCCTCGGTCACAGCCTCGCTTAAAAGCTTCATATACAGGTCGTAGCCAACGGTGTCCATATGCCCGTGCTGCTCAGCGCCGAGCACGTTTCCCGCGCCCCGTATCTCAAGGTCGCGCAGTGCTATCCTGAATCCCGAGCCGAACTCGGTATACTCACGTATCGCCGACAGGCGCTTTGATGCTATCTCGGTAAGTGATTTGTTTTTCGCAAAGGTGAAATATGCATAAGCGCGTCTGTTAGAGCGACCGACTCTGCCGCGTATCTGATGCAGCTGAGACAGACCGAATTTATCCGCATTCTCGACTATGAGCGTATTTGCCCTCGGCACGTCTATTCCGCTCTCGATTATCGTCGTACTGACAAGCACGTCAATCTCATCCGAGAGCATCTTCTGCCATATGTCGGAAAGCTCTTCTCTCTCCATTTTACCGTGAGCAAAGGCAACACGCGCGTCAGGCACGGCAGCCGACAGACGCGCACACACTCCGTCGAGTCTGTCTGTTTCATTGCAAAGATAGAGCACCTGACCGTCGCGGTCAAGCTCTCTTTTCACCGCCTCGACTATCACCGCGTCGTCGTACTCAAGCACGTAGCTCTGCACGGGGAGTCTGTCCTCGGGCGCTTCCTCAAGCATTGACATATCGCGTATCCCGCTCATCGCCATATTGAGCGTGCGCGGTATCGGTGTCGCAGTCATGGTAAGCACGTCCACGCCGCGCGACATCTGCTTGAGCTTCTCCTTATGGGCAACACCGAATCGCTGCTCCTCGTCAACAATGAGCAGTCCGAGGTCGCGGAATTTTATATCGGAAGAAAGCAGCCTGTGCGTTCCTATAACTATATCGGACTTGCCCTCAGCGAGTCGGGCAAGCGATTTTGCCTGCTGTGCCGGAGTCCTGAATCGACAGAGCAGCTCGATATTCACGGGAAAGCCGCGCATACGTGAGGAAAAGGTCTGATAGTGCTGCATAGCGAGTATCGTCGTCGGTACGAGCACCGCAACCTGCTTATTATTCATAGCCGCCTTGAACGCCGCACGCATGGCGACCTCGGTCTTACCGAAGCCGACATCCCCGCACAGCAGGCGATCCATGGGACAGGGCTTTTCCATATCCTGCTTTATCTCTGCGCAGGATATTATCTGACCGTCCGTCTCGTCAAAGGGAAAAGCCGCCTCAAACTCCTCCTGAAAGTCGTCATCACGCGAGAAAGCATATCCTTTCATACGCTCTCTCTCGGCATAGAGCGCAATAAGTTCACGCGCCATCTCCTTTGCCGACGTCTTTGCCCTGCTCTTTGAGCGCGCCCACTCCGTGCCGCCTATCTTATTTAGCTTGAGCGTGCCGTCGTCGGCGTGAGCGCCTATATATTTAGAGAGCTTGTCAAGCTGGTCACACGGCAAATAGAGCACATCCTTGCCCGCGTATTTTATCTTTACGAAATCGCGCTTGCCGCCGTCGACGGTGAGTGTCTGCAGTCCCGTATATATTCCTATTCCGTGATTTGCGTGTACCACATAGTCGCCTACCGATAGGTCGGCATATGAGAGTATTCTCTCACCCGTGCACTTTCTCGCTGCCGCTCTGGTTCTTTTCGCGCGTGCTGCACGCCGCCCCTC
>CAKSEI010000153.1 GCA_934446285.1 uncultured Eubacteriales bacterium
GGTATCTTCGTATAACGATAGACAGCGAAAAGGGAATTGACATTGACGACTGCGAGCGAGTCCACCGGGCAATCGACCCGATAATCGATGAAGCTGACCCGATAGAGGACCAGTATTATCTCGAGGTCTCGTCACCCGGTATAGAGAGGGAGCTGCGCACGACCGAGCACTTAAAGAGGTATATCGGCAGCAAGGTGTGCGTAAAGCTGTTTACGGCATTCGACGGACAGAAGCAGTTTGTAGGTGAGCTTTTGTCGTGTGATGACGGCAGCATAACCGTTGAAAACGGCGGTGAAAAGAAAATAGAGCGAAAGGCTGTTTCCCGAATTACGCTCTACTATGATTACGATAACGAGCCTGACGGCGAAATTGATACGGAGGGGGAAAGATGAACGCAGAGTTTTTTGACGCTCTTGAATGTTTGGAAAAGGAAAAGGGAATACCGAAGGAATATATGCTCGAAAAGGTCGAGGCGGCACTTATCAGCGCATATAAGCGAGATAATGCAGGTTACAGCAACGTAAGAATTCTTATCGATCCCGAGAAAAAGGATGTGCGCATGTACTCTCAGCGCGAGGTCTGCGAGGAGGTTGAAGATCCGAATACGCAGATAAGTCTTGAGGACGCCCGCAGAAAGAATAAAAAGTATAAGCTCGGAGATGTCTTTGAGACGGAGATAAAAATGAAGGACGACTTCCGCAGGCTCGGAGCGCAGACAGCAAAGCAGGTGATAATTCAGGGTATACGCGAGGCTGAACGCGGAATGATGATAAAGGAATACGAGGACAAGAAGGGTGAGATAATCACCGCAAAAGTCCAGAGGGTCGACCCTGTTACGGGCAACCTTAACGTAGATACCGGAACGTCCGTTGCAACGCTCTTACGCAGTGAGCAGATACCCGGCGAGAGATACTCGGTCGGCGACATGATAAAGGTTTATGTTATGGAAGTGCGCAAGGAGGCAACAAAGGGACCGGTGGTTACGCTCTCACGCACTCATCCCGGACTGGTAAAGAGGCTGTTCGAGCTTGAAGTGCCCGAGATACAGGACGGCACGGTTGTCATAAGAAACATAACGCGCGAGGCAGGCTCAAGAACAAAAATCTCGGTAGAGAGCAGGGAGGAGAACGTCGATCCGGTAGGCTCCTGCATCGGTGCACGCGGAATGCGTATAAACAGAATTGTCGATGAGCTCAGCGGAGAGAAAATAGATATAATCCCCTACAGCGAAGACCCGGAGACATACGTTAAGGCGGCGCTCTCGCCCGCAAGTGTGAATACGGTAATAATGGACGGCGATCGCGCATGCCGTGTTTACGTCGACGCGGATCAGCTCTCGCTTGCAATAGGCAAGGAGGGACAGAACGCACGTCTTGCTGCACGTCTTACGGGCTATAAGATAGACATAAAAACGTCAAACGTCTGACGAGGTGAAAATGCAGAAAAAGAAAGTTCCTATGCGGAAGTGCCTCGGGTGCGGCGAGCAGAAGGAAAAGAGAGAGCTTGTTCGCATCGTGAGGGATAAGGACGGGGAGCTGCATGTTGACCCCGGAGGAAAAGCGGCGGGCAGGGGTGCGTATCTCTGCCGCAGCTCCGACTGCTTAAAAAAGGCGGTTAAATCAAAGAGAATAGAAAAAAGCCTTGAAACACCCGTAGGAGAGGAGCTTCTGCGCAGACTTGAGGAGGAGCTTTCGCCCGATGAGTGACAAGACGCTGATGACAATAGGTCTGTGCGCTCGGGCACGCGCCCTCGTGTGTGGGACGGAGCTCGTACGCGACGCGGTGAGACGCCGCCGCGCACGGCTCGTGATAGTATCGCGGCACGCCTCCGAGAACACGCGCAAGAGGGTAAAAAACTGCTGCGAGTGCTACGGAGTCCCGCTTGAGGAAACAGACGCGGACACCGCTCAGCTCGGGAAATACATCGGCAGAGTGTCTCAGACGGCGTGCATTGCCGTAACGGACGACAATTTCGTACATGCAATACTTGACAGTATCAAGTGCAATGGGAGGTAGTTTATATGCCAGCAAACCAAATGCTTAAATTAAACATGATATCTAAGGAGCTTGACCTGAAGAGCAAGACTCTCACTGACATTCTGACCGAGGCGGGAGTCACCGGCAAGTCACATTCGGCGACGGTTACGGATGAGGAGTTCGGACTGCTTTTCAATAAGCTTACATCCGACAACCAGATAGTCGGCATTGATGCTTATATGGCAGGCAATGTAAAGATAAAAGTGCCCGAGAAGCAGAGTGAAAATGAAGAAAAAGCCGCCCCCGCAGGTGGCGAGACAAGCGCGAGTGCACCCGAACGTAAAACCGCAGAGGTAAAGAAAGAGAAATCTGCCGTTCGTCCCGCGAAGAGAGAAGAACCTAAGGGAGACAAAAAGTCGGTTAAGAATCAGCAGAACGCAAAGAATGCTCCCTCACAGGATAAAAACAGCCGTTTCCAGGCACCCGCTGCACAGAATAAAAATCAGGCTGCAAAAAAGAAACAGGAGAAGCAGGAGAGACGCGACACCCGTCCCGACAGACCGTCTTTCGGCGGGAATCCCGATGAGCCTAAAGTCGTTCAGTCGACAGACGATACACGTTCGTCGACAGTGGGAAAGACGCGTATAGTCGATACGCGCACCTCGACCGTCGACCTCTCAAAGTATGACGAGAAACTCTACAATACCTATTATACCGACTCGGTAAGGTCTTACGGTCAGTCGAAAAAGCGTCCCGCAAAGAAAAAGCCGTATAAGGCTGATAACGTAAAGGATAAGGACGCACTCGCGCGTCAGCGCAGACACCGTCAGGAAATGATTGCGAACGCGAAAAAGGAAGTGCTCAATGTTGTCGTGGGCGATGAGATAACCGTAACGGATCTCGCCGCTCAGCTCAAGATAAACGCCGCTCAGCTCGTGAAAAAGCTCATGCTCCTCGGAGTAATGGCGGGCGTAAATCAGAGCATAGATTACGATACTGCTTACCTTGTCGCGGAGGAATTAGGTGCGACTGTTTCGAAGGCGGTTCCGGTTTCGATAGAGGAAAAGCTTATCGACGACAGCGAGGACAGCGAGGAGAAGCTGTGCACGCGCGCTCCCGTCGTCTGTGTTATGGGTCACGTCGACCACGGTAAGACTTCACTTCTCGATGCCATACGTCATACGAACGTCACCGAGGGCGAGGCAGGCGGAATAACCCAGCACATAGGTGCATACAGGGTAAACATCGGCGGAAAGGAAATAACATTCCTCGATACCCCGGGTCATGAGGCGTTCACGACAATGCGTGCGCGCGGAGCGATGGCGACGGATATCGCCGTGCTCGTCGTCGCTGCGGACGACGGCATCATGCCGCAGACCGTAGAGGCTATAAACCACGCTAAGGCTGCGGGAGTTGACATAATCGTCGCCATAAACAAGATGGATAAGGAGGGCGCTAACCCCGATGCGGTAAAGCAGGCTCTCACTCAATACGATCTTGTCCCGGACGAGTGGGGCGGAGATGTCATATGCGTTCCGGTTTCCGCGGTAAAGGGTACGGGCATAGATGATCTGCTCGAAAATATACTGCTTGTCGCCGAGATGAAGGACCTTAAGGCAAATCCCGACAGACGCGCAAAGGGTATAGTAATAGAGGCGAAGCTTGACAAGGGCAGAGGTCCGGTTGCCACAATACTTGTACAGAACGGAACAC